>CAIMWY010000045.1 GCA_903845315.1 uncultured Burkholderiales bacterium | reverse complement strand
TTGACCGCCGCCTTGGTGATCGGTCTTGGTGATCGTCACAGGTGGCAACATGCCCTCTGCGGTGAACTTGGTGATGCTGCGCAACCCCTCATTGACCGATTCAGCAGTTGGCGCTGCATTTGGATTTTTCTCAAGCGAAATGCGCACACCTTCGACCATCAACGCCGCCATCACCACACCCATGTTGTAGTAGGTTGTGCCCACCATTTCAGGCTTGCCAGCCCCTTTGCCCTTGGCGATCACATCCTTCATGATGTCTTGGATGATTTTTGGTTCGCGTCCACCTGCAACGCCTTCGAACTTGAGCACGCCTTTGGCAGCATCGTTACCGACCACCGCCATGTCGGACTCAGACAGCCAAATGACAGATGCGATGCGATCTGCCGCAATGCCATTGCGCAGAGCCTCCTTGACCGACACGGTCTGACCCACACCCCCGCCCCAGATGATGGTCCAGTCAGGCTTGAAACGTCGCACATTTGTCCACACCGCAGACTGCTCGTTTCCTGGGGGCGCATAAGGGAAGCCTTGGAACTCAAAGCCTTTGCGCTTGGCCAACTCTTGCAACATGGGCAACGGCTCTCGACCAAAGCCCGTGTCAATGTAGGCCAAGGCGATCTTCTTGCCCTTGAGGTCGTTCTTCTCGGCGCGAGAGATGTATTCGATCAAGGCTGCAGCTTGCGACCAATAGTTGGTCGACAAGGGCATGACATAGGGGAACGTCGCACCATCGGCAGCGTCGCTACGACCCGAAAACGTCATGATCACATTGATCTTGTCCGCCAGCGCACGCTGGACCAAGGCCCTGGCCACTGGGGTCGACAGCGGATCAATCAACACCACCCCTTCTCGCTTGAAACGCTCGTAAGCCTCTATGCCACGCGGGATCGAACTTCCATGGTCCACCACATCGCCCATGAATTTGTAACCTTTGATACCACCCCGCTCATTGATCAGGCTCAGGTAGTCTCGTTGCCCCTGGCTGTATTCAACTGTGACAAACGTGTAGACCGCCGTAAAGTCTTGCGCAAAACCGAACTTAACCAATTTTTCTTGCGCCTGCGCCGTCGGTAAAACGGCGATCAAGGTGGCCATCACGCCCCCTGCGATGCATTTTTTGAAATTGAATTTCATGATGTCTCCTTTGGTTGGTGATAGGTGATTGTGAATTTGGGTCAAATGAAATGACCCGCGCTATCGGCGCGCATGCCGAAACGGCCAAACAACAAAGTAGTTGCGAATATTGTGATAAATCTTGGACAAACCCAATGGCTCAAACAACAAGAAGCCAACAATCATGGTCCCATACAGCATCAGCGGCGCATGCGCCGCAATGTCGGCGCTCACATTGAGCTCGAAAGCGCGTGACAACACGCCAATCAAATTATTCAAAATTACTGGAGCCAACAAAATCAGGGCTGCCCCAAAAAAACACCCTAGTACGCTTCCTACGCCGCCCACAATCACGGCAGCAAGCAATTGAATTGATAGCTCTAAGTGAAATTGTTCAGGCGTTACAGCCTTGTAATAGCAGAAAGCAAACAACGATCCCACCACGCCACCGATGAATGATGAGACCCAAAAGGCCAGCAACTTGAAGCGAAACGTTGACACACCAATGATCTCGGCTGCATAGTCTTTTTCGCGAATCGCCGCCAAGGCGCGACCAAAACTGGTGCGTCGCACATTGAGCATGAACACCGTGATCAATCCGCACACGAGAAGCGCCAAATAGTAGTTATCCATGTCGCTGACAATTTGCATGCCGAACACCTTAAAGGGCGGAACATGCAGTGTCGATTGGGTGCCACCACTGATAACGGACGAATGACTGATCACAAAATCGACCAAATACTGCATCGCCAAAGTGGAGATAGCGAGATACAGCCCTTTCACCCGCAGCGCGGCAGCGCCAAACAAAACTCCGATAACCGCACTCAGTAAACCGGCAGCAAGCAACACCATTTCAAAAGGCAAACCCATGCGCGCCAGATGAACGGCGCCATAAGCACCAATGGCCATGACTGCGCCATAGCCCAAATGGACTTGCCCGGCGCCACCCATCAACAGATTTAAACCTAATGTGGCCGAAGCCCACACCAGCCAAGGCAGCATGTAGGTACCAAGATACAGGCTGTTCACAACCCATGGCGCTGCCAGCAGCAGCAACACTGCCAATCCCACCAAATAGCGGTCAAACGGCAGTGGCCACAAACTGCGATCGGCCAAGTAAGTGGTGTGACGAATGCCTGATGCTCGATAAAACATGACTAAACCCGTTCGATGTGTTCACGACCAAAAAGTCCATGCGGACGAATCA
>CAIMWY010000044.1 GCA_903845315.1 uncultured Burkholderiales bacterium | reverse complement strand
TCTTGCGCCCGATCGAAGAGCAAGGCGGTGGCGTGGTGGAGGTCAATGCCGCACCCGGACTTCGGATGCACCTGAGCCCTTCCTTTGGCAAAGGCCGCGCGGTAGGCGAGGTCATTGTTTCCATGCTGTTTAAAAATGGGCAAGACGGCCGCATTCCAATTGTGGCGGTGACTGGAACCAACGGAAAAACCACGACGGTGCGTTTGATCTCTCACTTGTTAACTTACCAAGGCTTGTGTGTTGGCATGACCAATACCGACGGCGTGTACGTTGGCGGGGAATGCATTGATACGGGGGACTGCAGTGGACCCAAAAGCGCGAAAAATGTGTTGCACCACCCTGACGTAGATGCTGCGGTGCTTGAAACCGCACGGGGTGGGGTGTTACGCGAAGGCTTGGCGTTTGATTGTTGCGATGTGGCGGTCGTTACCAATGTGGGCAGTGGCGATCACCTCGGCCTCAATTACATCAGCACCGTCGACGAGCTTGCCGTTCTCAAGCGCGTGATCGTCCAAAACGTCAGCGCCAAAGGGACCGCCGTTTTGAACGCGGCTGATCCAATTGTTGCCAGCATGGCCGCTAAATGCAAAGGCGCGGTGACGTTTTTTGCGCTGGATAAATTCAATCCTGTGATGGCCACCCACCGCGCCCAAGGCCACGCGGTGGTGTATGTTGAAAACGGGAATTTGGTAGCAACCAAGGGGAACGAGAAACACACGATCTCTCTGAAAGATATTCCTTTGACTTTAGATGGCAGCATCGGATTTCAAGTGGAAAACACCATGGCCAGCGTGGCTGCGGTGTGGGCCTTGGGCATGGATTGGGAAACGATTCGAGGCGGCTTGGCCCACTTCTCCAACGACAGCAACAACGCCCAAGGTCGCTTTAACCTGTTTAACTTCCGCGGCGCAACCGTGATTGCCGACTACGGCCACAACCCCGACGCCATGATTGCTTTGGTTCAAGCGGTGCAAGCGATGCCTGCAACGCGGCGCAGCGTAGTGATCAGCGGCCCCGGCGACCGACGTGACCAAGACATTCGCCAAATCACCGAAATTTTGGGTGACGCTTTTGAAGAAGTGGTGATGTACGAAGACCAATGCCAGCGCGGGCGCTCAGACGGTGAAGTCATGGCGCTGTTGCGTGAAGGCTTAGCAAACGCCAAAAAAGCCACCCAGCGCTCTGAGATTTATGGCGAATTTTTAGCCATTGATACAGCGATGGATGCGCTGCAACCGGGCGAGCTGTGTTTGATTTTGGTGGACCAGGTGGAAGAGGCGATGGCCTATATTGCCGCCAAGGTTCAAGACACTAAAGTTCCTGGGTAGGTCCCCGCCCCATCAGGGCAGCCACCGCTTGCGCGGGCTGCAACTTACCATCAAGCAGCGCCACCACGCTATGGGCAATCGGCATGTCTACCCCCAACCCTTGGGCCCGTTGTACGACCGTGCGAGCGCTGTAAACCCCTTCGGCCACATGCCCTAAAGCTTGAACCGCTTGGTCCAGCGTCTGTCCTTGCGCAAGGGCCAGACCAATGCGCCGGTTGCGGGATAAATCACCGGTAGCCGTTAAAACCAAATCGCCCAAACCGCTGAGGCCCATAAAGGTTTCTGGCTTGGCGCCTAAGGCCAAACCGAGCCGCGTCATCTCGGCAAGTCCCCGGGTAATCAGCGCAGCGCGGGCGTTTAGCCCCAAGTGCAATCCATCGCATAAACCGGTGGCAATCGCCAAGACGTTTTTAACCGCACCGCCAACTTCAACACCCACCACGTCATCACTGACATAAACACGAAGCGATTGGCTGTGAAAGGCGC
>CAIMWY010000043.1 GCA_903845315.1 uncultured Burkholderiales bacterium | reverse complement strand
TTGTTCGTGGTGCCCGCGGGCGCGGACACAAAGGCGAGATAATACCGCATCCCCCATAAAACACGGGTTTTCTCGGGCTGACGCGCCCCTTTGGGGCCGCGTCTGTCTTGACCACGAACCTTGAATTCACACGTATGTCCCTGAACGACCACGACATCAGCCGCATCGCCAACTTGGCCCGGCTTGAGCTCCAACCTGACGAACAACAGCGCATGCTGGGCAAGATCAACGACTTTTTCAGCATCGTCGAGCAAATTCGTGGCGTCGACACCCGCGGCGTGGTGCCCATGGCCCATCCGGTGGACGCCATGGCCCATTCAACGGGCATGCAGCTGCGCTTGCGCCCTGACGTGGCGAGCGAGCCCAACCAACGCGACGCCAACCAACGCAGTGCCCCCGCTGTGGAGCGCGGTTTGTTTTTGGTTCCCAAAGTGATCGAGTAATCCATGAGCGATTTGCACACCCTGAGCGTGGCAGCGCTCGCCGAGCGCTTGCGCAGCAAAGAAGTCAGTGCCGTCGAAGTGGCGACCCGTTTCTTGGCGCGTACCGGCGGCAACCCCAACAACGCCTTTTTGGACATTGACAGCGAAGTCACGCTGGCCCAAGCCCGCGCCTCAGATGCCAAACTGGCAAACGGTACCGCCGGGCCGCTGGAAGGCGTGCCCGTGGCCCACAAAGACGTGTTTGTGACCCGCGATTTCGCCACCACAGCGGGCTCCAAAATCCTGAGCGGCTACCGCTCACCCTTTGATGCCACCGTGGTGCAGCGCCTGCGCTCTGCCGGCATGGTGAGTTTGGGCAAACTCAATTGCGACGAGTTCGCCATGGGCTCGAGCAACGAAAACTCGGCCTTTGGCGCGGTCACCAACCCGTGGGACGCCACGCGCGTGCCCGGCGGCTCGTCGGGCGGCAGCGCGGCTGCGGTGGCGGCAGGCCGCACCCCAGCTGCGACCGGCCCCGACCCCGGGGGAGCCATCCGTCAACCCGCTGCATGTTGCGGCATCACCGGCATCAAGCCCACCTATGGTCGCGCCTCGCGTTACGGCATGATTGCCTACGCCTCCAGCCTTGACCAAGCCGGCCCCATGGCCCGCAGCGCCGAAGACTGCGCCCTGTTATTGAGCGCCATGTGCGGCCCAGACTTGGACCGCGACGCCACCTCGCTCGATGTGCCTGCCGAGAACTTCTCAGCCAAGCTGGGCGACAGCTTGGCCGGTGTGCGCGTGGGAATTCCAAAAGAGTTTTTCAGCGACGGCTTGGCCAGCGATGTGCGCAGCGCCATCGATGCAGCACTCACCCAACTGCAAGCCCTAGGCGCCAAGCTCGTGCCCATCAGCTTGCCTCGCACCGAGTTGTCGATCCCCGTGTACTACATCATTGCTCCCGCTGAAGCCAGCTCCAACCTGAGCCGCTTTGACGGGGTGAAGTTTGGCCACCGCGCCAAGGACTACGCCGACCTCAGTGACATGTACAAAAAGACCCGCTCGGAGGGCTTTGGCGAAGAAGTCAAACGCCGCATCATGACCGGCGCCTATGTGCTCTCACATGGCTACTACGACGCCTACTACCTGCAAGCCCAAAAAATTCGCCGCATGATTGCCGACGACTTTCAGCGCGCCTTTGCCGAGTGCGACGTGATCGCAGGGCCCGTGGCCCCCACCGTGGCTTGGACCCTGGGCAACAACGCCAACGATCCGCTGGCCGACTACCTGGCCGACATCTTCACCCTGCCCGCGTCACTGGCGGGCTTGCCGGGCATGAGCTTGCCGGTGGGTTTTGGCGCTGACCACATGCCCGTGGGCATGCAACTCATTGGCAACTACCTGCAAGAAGCCCAGCTGCTCAACGTGGCACACCAGTACCAGCTGAAAACCAATTTCGACCTCCAACATCCAGCGGGGGTTTAAGACTTATGAGCAAACTCGTCCAAGGTTACGAAGTCGTCATTGGCTTCGAAACACACGC
>CAIMWY010000042.1 GCA_903845315.1 uncultured Burkholderiales bacterium | reverse complement strand
TGGGTTGGCTTGCAGCTTGGCCAGTTCTTGTTGCAGCAGGGCGCGACAGCCGTGGTATTCGTCACGCAGGTAAATGTAGATGGCCGTGATGCCCACCACCTGGGCCGCCACCAGCATGCCTTCTAAAAACCGGTGCGGGTCACGCTCGAGGTAGGTGCGGTCTTTGAAGGTGCCGGGTTCGCCCTCGTCGATGTTGACGGCCATCAAACGTGGGGCCGCTTGCTCGCGCACGATGCGCCATTTGCGCCCCGCTGGAAAACCTGCGCCGCCTAAGCCACGCAGGCCCGAGTCTTCCATGGCTTGCAGCACCTGCTCTGCGGGTGTCTGTCCTTGTGTGAGTGCGGTCAGCAGTGCGTAGCCACCGTCGACGCAGTACGCCTCATAGTCCACCGCATCGGGCATGACGGGCTGAGTCTGTTGACCGCGCACGGCGGCGTCCACACGCGCTGGGGTGGCATGGGTCACAGCGTTGTGATGCACCACCACCACCGGTGCTTGTTCGCAACGGCCCACACACGGGGCGGTGATCACACGCACATCGGGCGTGCCCAACAAGGCTGGCAATTTGGCCAACAGATCTTGCGCGCCTGCGAGTTCGCAACTCAGGCCATCGCACACGCGCACGGTCAAGCCGGGGGCCGTGGCGTCGTCGCGCAGCACCTCGAAGTGGTGGTAGAAGGTGGCCACCTCATAAACCTCGGCCATGGGAATGTTCATGACTTGGCCCAGCGACACCAGATGCCGCTCAAACAAACCACGGTAGGCGTCGTTGAGCAGGTGCAAATGTTCAATCAGCCGATCACGCGGGTAAGGGCCGGCGCCCAACAAGGCACGCACGTCTTGCAGCGAGCGCTCGTCCGCTTGGCGACCTTTGAGTTGGGCGGTGCGACGAATCGTCTCGCGCATTTGGTCCAGCGTGGCCAAAGGTCGTGTCGTGGTGCGGTCTGAAGGGGGAGAAAGGGTCATGCCAAAGTCAAGAATTGAAGCCCTATGATTCTCACCCATGAAAGTCTTGAATTGGCCTATTCCCGCTCTGCTTGCTTGGGGCTCTGCTTGGGGCTGTTACCTCGGTTTGCGTCACCTGGGTGCCAGCGACACCGTGGCCATGCTGGTGGCCACGTTTTGCGGCGGTTTGCTCACCACCTTTGGCAGCACCACCATGCGCCGCGTGCTGATCGTGCTGGGGTTTCCTTTGTCGCTGATCGCGTCATCGAGCAGTTTTGCCATGCCGCCCTTGGGCTGGTTGATTTTGCTGGGCCTGATTGTGTTGCTCTACCCACGCAGCGCGTGGCGCGATGCACCGCTGTTTCCTACGCCTAAAAAAGCGCTGCGCCAGTTGCCCGAACACATCACGCTCTTGGGTGGGGCCCGCATGTTGGATGCGGGCAGTGGCATGGGCGACGGCTTGCTGGCCTTGCGCAGCGCCTACCCCCGCGCTGAATTGCATGGCCTAGAGATGAGTTGGCCGCTGCGGGTGCTCAGCGCGATGCGGTGCTCATTCGCCAGCATTCGCCAAGGCGACATGTGGTTGGTGGACTGGCGCAGTTATGACTTGGTGTACATGTTTCAACGCCCCGAGAGCATGCCGCGTGCGGTGGAAAAAGCCGAGGCCGAAATGCGCCGTGGCGCCTGGCTGGTGAGCCTGGAGTTTGAAGCACGCGACTTGGTGCCATCGGGCGTGATCTATGGCGCCGATGGTCGCCCGGTGTGGATGTATCAACTACCTTTCAACCACAAGGTATAGCGCCTCAACAACTTGGGGCTGCATGGCCCCTCACAGTGACCCACAGGAGTTCAGCATGACGTCTTCTTTCAATGCACCCTCAAACTGCTGTGCGCCGCACATGGCTCAGACTGTTCGCACCTGTCTGCGTCTGATCGTGTTCGGCTCACTGATGGCCCTGTCACCCGTATGGGCACAAGGCAACAGCTATCCCAGCAAGCCCATCACCTTGGTGGTGACCTACCCACCGGGGGGTGGTGCCGATGTGATGGCACGTTTGGTCGCGCCCAAAATGGGCGAAGCGCTGGGACAAGCCATCGTGATCGAAAACCGCCCCGGTGCAGGCGGGCAAATTGGTGCCAGCGCAGTGGCCAAGGCTGCGCCCGATGGCTACACACTGATGCTCGATGCCTCGTCGTTTGCCATCAACCCGGCGCTCTACCCCAAACTGCCTTACGACACGATCAAAGCGTTTCGCCCCATTGGTGTGATGGCCTTGTTTCCCAACGTCGTGTTGGTGAATGCGCAGTTTCCCGCCAAGAACATTGCCGAGCTGACCGCCTTGGCGCGGGCCCAAAAGAACGCAGTGTCGTTTGCCTCATCGGGCAACGGCTCGGCCCAGCACCTGGCTGGCGCGTTGTTTGAATCGGCCGCCAAAGTGGACATGGTGCATGTGCCCTACAAAGGCGCTGGTCAGGCCTTGAACGATGTGCTGGGTGGGCAACTGCCTTTGTTCTTTGGCAACTTGGCCTCGACCTTGCAACACGTGCAGTCGGGCAAGTTGCGCCCGCTGGCGGTGACCGCCGCCAAGCGCTCTTCCATCTTGCCCGACGTACCCACCTTGGCGGAAGCCGGTGTGCCTGGCGCCGAGGTGTACGAATGGAATGGCGTGTTCGTGCCCGCAGGCACACCCGACGCCGTGGTGGACAAACTGTCTGCGGCTTTGC
>CAIMWY010000041.1 GCA_903845315.1 uncultured Burkholderiales bacterium | reverse complement strand
GGAAGCGGCCAACCGGGTCAGGTGGGGAACCAAGCAGCCCTAACTGTGGAGCCAGTGCTGGGGTCAAGGCTCGTCACCTTCCATACACCCCTGATGCAGACGCCTCAAGCTGCGGTGGGAGGTGCAAATTGATGCCAAAAGCCAAAGCGATCGGGTTGATCAGCGTAACTTTGCAGCCGATCTGCTGAAGCGCCCACCAACTCGCTCGCAGTTTTGCCGCGACGCTCCAGATAAGCATCCAGCTCATCAATGGCCTCTGTCAAAGCACCATAGCCTCGCATCATGACCAGCGAACTGATCTCTGTCGCGACGGCACCCGATAGCAGGAAGCGGGCAACATCTAGGCCACTGCGCGCACCATTGGTCGCGAGCAAGGGGAAGTCTTTGCCCACTTGCTTTCTGGCCAAGGCGATGCAACGTGCAGTCAGCGGAAGTGCCCAGCCTCCGCCAATGGCGGCGGAGGTATTGAGCAAGGGCTCTTCGGTTTCCAGGTCGGGCATGAAACCCATGAAACGCCCCATGAGCACGACTGCATCAGCACCACTTTTTTGCGCGGCTACAGCCAATGCAGCAGGATCTTCACTTTGCCCCGTCAGCTTGATCCACAAGGGGATGTTCACCGCTTTACGCAGTTGACTGACAATGGTTTCTATCCGACCTGCGTCTCGTTCCAACACGATGGCGCCCTTGGAAGCTTCGTCGCCGTGAGGGGCGCCAATATTGACTTCAAGAATTCGAAACCCCATTTGTTCGATCTGCTGCGCATACGCGGTGCACTGCTCCAGACCACTCAAAATCAAGCTGGGAATGACATAACTGTCACACGATTGGGCCAACTGATCCAGGGAAAGTAATTGCGCGATCCATGGCTCAAATTCCTGTTGCACCAGTCCGGATCGGCAAAACAGCGTGGCTTCGCGAGGGACATTGAAATCCCACGGAAGTACGCGATGCGCATCATCTAACACGCGGTAGTCTGTTTTATCGAGTTGGGACTTTGCGGCGGCCGACTCGTTGGTCGATTTGGCAACCACAGCCCCCACACCGCTTGCAAGTGCGGCCCGAATCCCGGCTTCATCCATGGTGTGCTCACCAGAGCCGCAAATGATCGGGTTTTTAAAACGAATTCGCCCGATAGTTGTCTGTAATCTTGACATCTTGGATCTTTCCGTTCAGTTCAATCAGCTTTAGCGCCAGAAGATTTGATGATCTCCGCCCACCGAGGAATTTCTAGCTTCAAACGCTGCGTCACGCGATCGGGTGGACCGCCTTCAGGCTCTGCACCAACAGCAGTTAATCTCGCCCTAGCGGCATTTGTTTGCAGCGCCTTGTTGAGGGCCGCATTCAATTTTTGGACTATTTCGGGGGCGGTTCCATGGGGCGCCATCAATGAAATCCATGAACTCACATCAAAGTCACGGTAGCCCAGTTCCTGCAATGTGGGGGTATCCGGCAAAAGCGAAGACCGCTTGGGTGTTGACACGGCAAGCGCACGCAACTTGCCACTGTTCACAAGAGGGGATGCCGTTGGCACAATGTCCATCATCACGTCCAGTCGTCCCGCCATGAGCTCACTGAGTGCAGGCGCACTTCCTTTGAAGGGGACATGCAGCCACTTGACACTGCTCTTTTCTTGGAAGTATTCGCCCACCAAATGATTGATGCTGCCGCCCCCTGCAGAGCCCATGTTGAGTTGCTGCTTGTCTGCTTTGGACAAGGCCAATAATTCACTGACTTTCGTGGCCTTCACATTTGGATTGACCACCAGCACCACGGGCGTGCTGGCGAACCAAATCACTGGCTCAAAGCGGACCAAGGGATCGAAGTTACGCTCTTTGTACAACGAGGGGCTCATGGAAAGTGGGCCCGCGCCACCCACCGCGAGGGTGTAGCCGTCCGGCGCAGCATTGGCAACCTGCTCCAGCGCAATCAGCCCTCCCGCCCCGGGTCGATTTTCAATCACAAAGGTTTGGTTGAAAGACTCAGTCAGCGCCAGGGCCATCTGGCGACCAATCAGGTCAACAGCACCGCCAGCGGCAAAAGGAACGATCAACTTGACTGCCCGGGAAGGGTAGGTATCGGCAATGGCCGGCAAGCTCAACACACAAGCCCAAAGTCCTGCAGCGGCCATTGCAAAAAATCGATGAATGAAAGTTTTTTGACGTGTCATGTGTGTCTCCGTTGTTTAGGGCAAGGATACACAAGGCCATGGTTCAAAGCGTGTCCAAGCGAGCGCAGCCCCAACCCGACCTGCCACTGAATAGCCCACACCAAGCGTGAAATGCCGGTGTCAACAGTTCGTCCTCGCTGTCGACTTTCAGTTGGCGGTGACCTGTCAATAAGTAACAAATAAAATTATCTATTGAATTAAATTTAAAATTTTCATGAGTACTATTAAATTAAAAAAATGCATGGTTCGTATCTTGCTAATTAGTCTTCATCGAACAACCCCATGGGTATGGCAAGAACCATCATGTCAATCATTAACTTTAGTCAGAAACAGCAAGAAACCAGCAATGTCATGACTGCTCTTCAGTTGATGGAGGCTCCTGCGATTGCTCCCATCGCTGTCCAAGATTTCTTTGACCTGTGCATCCAAGCCACGCCCGATGGTGTTGAAAGCATTTACAACATTGAGGTGCAAGCTCTTTCAACGGCTACCCCCAGTGCGCCCCCTGTTAACCAACACGCAACCTATATCTTTGAAGAAAGCGTTTACTCGCTAGACCTGACGTTTGAGTCATCCCCAGTGACTCGTCAAACCAACGCCAACATACCTGAGTATGTTTCGACAGAAGTTCACACCCGCGTCGATGTATCGCCCCTTGAATCTACCGAGCATCACGCCTCAGCGCTTCATGCACAGACAAATCGCTCACCATCTCCACACCGGAATGTGGCCTCTGACAGCCTTCCCCCCTTGAGCGCGCACTTCACTCTGAGCCCCACCACATCCGCATCAGCTGCGACCTCGCATTGGAGCAGCGTCAGCGGCTGGGGCCAAGCAGATGTCGCCAGTGCCCTTGAGCAGATGTTGGGACATTCGCTCAGCTCAGGCGCTGACTATGCGCTGGGCCCTGTGCCTGGGTATTTGGAATCCATGGGATTTCATAAGGTCTGGGCCCATGGTTTCACAGGGCAAGGCATTGTGATTGCCGACATTGACACCGGCATTGACCTGAGCAACAAAAACCTAATGAAAGACATCAAGCTGAGCGCTTACAGCAAGAACTTCATCGAGGACAACACCAACATTCAAGATGAGAACGGGCACGGCACGGTCACTGCCGCAGAATTGGTCGCGAGCTCCGACCAAGGCATCGGCATCCAAGGTGGGGCTTATGGGGCCGAGCTGATGGTATTGAAAGCCTTAGGCGCCGACGGAACTGGCACGCACATAAACATTTACGATGCATTGATTTATGCAGTTGACCATGGTGCACAAGTGATCAATTTATCGCTTGGGCAAACCTTGCCAAATCAATCCTTGCAAATCGCCATGCAATATGCGAGCGACCACGGCGTGGTGGTCGTCGCAGCAGCGGGCAATCAAAGCACTGTGATGCCAGAGTTCCCTGCGGCGTATGCCAAGCATATGACTGACGTGATTGCGGTTGGAGCCAGTCAGTCCATGAATGATGGCTACACCATGGCATCGTTTTCA
The DNA here is from genome assembly GCA_903845315.1 of uncultured Burkholderiales bacterium. The sequence continues at coordinate 7,102 of CAIMWY010000041.1, read as the reverse complement.
AACCATAGCGGCGGCAGCACGGCCTATAACTTTGTGGATGCTGTGGGCGTGGGCCTCACCGCATTCGATCTCGACGGTCAAATGCATGCGTGGAATGGCACCTCAATGGCAGCCCCCTTGGTAGCGGCCGAAGTTGCAATATTGGAGTCAACTCACTTAGGTTGGACTGGGGCGCAAATCGTTCAAGACATCATGCAGTCTGCCCACGCATTGACCACGCATTCGCAAACTTCATCGTCCAACGCTTCAGCAAGTTATCTGCCTATGGATAGCGCTGTGCATGCCATGAGCTACGTCCCCAACGAGCAGTACTACTGAAGCACGCACGCACCCAGCCAAGATCAATACCGTAAGCCCGCAAAAAGCGTCAAGGTATCGCGGTCAATTTGGGTGTTGTAGGCACCGCCCCATGTGCGGTAGTAATGCATCTCCGCAAAATAGCCGTCACGCCACTGCGCGCGCACGCCCGGGCGCACCACTTTGCGGCCTTCGAGGAAGGTGCCGTCATAGGAGTAACCCGACACATCGTGTGCCAAATACAGCATGGGCGTCCACATCGCGCTCCAGGCCCCCTCGCTGTAGGAGGCTGCCAATTGCATGCGATACCCCCAAGCCATGGGGGTGACAAAGCCATCTTGGGCGCAGGCTTTTTGGGCGATGCTGGCATCCATACAAGCGCCCCCCCCGGTGTAAGCCGCTCCGCCGAAATCATCCGAACGACCGTAGCGCAGTGTGCCTAAGCTTGGCAGTCCTGCCACGTGACTGAGTCCCAGTTCTGCCGTGGCCACCACACGCTCAGCGCCCATGATTTTTGGGAAAACCTGAACGCCCCCCACACTTGCGGTGGTCACCCTGAAGCGGTCATACCCATCAAAGGTGCCGCCTAGGGGAATCGCATTGACGCCTCTGTCCAAGTTCAGCACCGAGTTGGGCGCGCGCAGCAAAAACCCAGTGATCATGTCGGTCGCGTTCAAACTCACCGGCTGGTTGGGCCGATACGCCAACTCCCCGTAGACCTGGGTCGTAGGCGCCAATTTCGTTTCAAAGCTTGCGCCAAACAGCTTGATCGACTCTGGATACATCAAGGAATAACTTGCGCCTCCAGGCCCCGTCAATCGCTGGGCTGTGGCAAGAGGGTTTGATGAATTTGGGACGAGCCCTGAGGGAAAGGTGGCGTTGTTGACCCGAATGCTCGGCGCGCGGCTGTGGTACTGCATGGCGTACAGACGCATACTGGCATTCGAGTCGGCGGGCGCCAAGCGCCATGACAGGCCGAACTGCCCAGAGCTGGCAAGCGCTACATCGTCTGTTCGATGGATATAAAGCCCAGAGGAAAACCCAACAGTGTCACTCTTGTTAGATGCGTTGACATAGCCACACCCCGTAGCTGCATAGTTGGCCTGCGCATAAAAAGTTCCACAGCCTGGCAGCACATGGGTGCGCGATTCGTACTGCGCAAAACCGTCCAAGGTCGAGGCCTCGCTGGTTTGCAACTTGGCATACAACATCCCCACCGGCAAGCGGAACTCTTCTGCCATGGCTCCCGGCCTGGCCGCAGCCGCGAAGTTGCTCGGGTTAATCACATTGATGCCACCTGAGAAAAACCGCGCGTTGCCCCAGTTCACATACTGGCGACCCAACTTCAGCTCCAGCGCAGAGCTTGCACCCACATCGAGGCGGGTGTAGCCATACACATCCATCGTTTGGATATTGGCAAATTGCGCTTCAGGCGCAAAGCCCGCGTCGCTCAAAGGCACGTTTTGCGCAAACCCGTTGGGAAAGTTGCCATACGCGGCATCGCTGTTTTTCAGCGTCAGGTCATGCCACGCTTGGGCTCGCATGAACAAGCCTGTGTTGTGCTGGTGCACGTCCAGACCTGCCATGGCTTTGAGCACCGTTGACACAGCTTGCCCTGATGAAAAATTCAAATCGCTGGCGCCAGCGCTAGACGTTGGGGTCAGCTGCCCTGTGGGTGTACCTGGAACCCGAGCAGCAGACGCACCGCCCAATACGCCGGGACTTGGGTCTTCGGTGCGAATGGCGGTGCCAAAAGTGGCGACACCACTGAAGGTGGCTTCAATTCCGTGGCCTAAATCAGCCGCGATGGATGCCTGAGCAAGCAAGAGTCCAACCCAAGTCAGGCAAGCCAAAACCCCGAACGAAAGCTGTCGGCGATTTTGTTTGTTGCGGGCGAGAAATCGCATCGAGATGTCATTCACATCAAGAATCAACGGTGAAAAACGTCCACACGCCCTTTGAGTTTGATCAACAAGGGCCTGCCTTTGCGATCCAAGGTTTTGGCGGCCGGCACTTTGATCCAACCCTCGCTGATGCAGTATTCCTCCACATCAAAGCGATCTTTGTCGTTGAAGCGGATCCCAATCTCATGCTCAAACACCGCGGCCACATGGTGCGGACTGCGTGGGTCTATCGACAAATGGTCGGGCAAGGCAGGCAGGGTGGTGTCGGTCATAGCGGGTTGTGTGTGAGTTGGCAAAGTAAGCAACGCTCACACATTTTGGCATGCCAACTTAAATGCCTACCCACATTTGGGGTTTTGTCTGTTGGAGGGTGGCAGGTAACTTCATGAGCAAGGCCTGCTCCTTGCGCAAAGCCTAAATCGTCACGCCACCATCCACCACCAAACTCTGGCCCGTCACATACGAGCCCGCTTGGGAGGCCAAAAATACGGCAGCACCCGCAATTTCATCAGGTTCCCCAATGCGTCGCAAAGGCGTGGTGGCCATGCGTTCTTGCAGCATGGCGGGGTCTTCCCACAAGGCTCGCGCAAAATCGGTTTTGATCAAGCCCGGCGCAATGCAGTTGACCCGCACGTTGTGGGGGCCATACTCCACCGCCAGGTTGCGTGCCAACTGCATGTCGGCCGCCTTGCTGATGCAGTAAGCGCCAATCACGGGCGAGCCGCGCAGGCCCCCGATGGAGGAGACGATGATAATCGAGCCGGAGCGCCGCGCCGTCATGTGCGGCGCCACCTGGGCAATCAACCAATGGTTGGAGACGATGTTGTTGTCCAAAATCTTGCGGAACTGTTCGTCGGCAATGCCCGCTTGCGGTCCGTAATACGGGTTGCTGGCGGCATTGCACACCAGCACATCAATGCGCCCAAACTGACGGTGGGTCTCGTCCACCAAATGGACCAAGTCATCCTTGGATGAAATATTGGCTGGCACCGCAATGGCACGGCCAGCGCCATGCTGCGCATTGATGGCGTCCACCACCTCGGCACAGGCGGCTGCTTTGCGCGACGAAATCACCACCCGTGCGCCATGCTCGGCCAAACGCTGGGCAATGGCGCGCCCAATGCCTCGGGATGATCCCGTGATGATGGCCACTTGGCCCTGCAGATCGAACAAATTCACGCGCGCTCCCGTCACTCGGCTTTCACGCCAGCGGCGGCAATCACCTTGGCCCATTTGGCAATTTCATCGTCCAAAAATTTGGCCGATTGCTCAGGCGTGATGCCCCCAGGCTCAATGCCCAAACTCTCAAACCGCGCTTTCATCTCGGGCGTGTGGATAGCTTTGGCCGTCTCGGCCGACATGCGGTTGACGATGTCGCGGGGCGTGGCCGAGGGCGCGAGAAATAGCACCCAAGTTGAGCCCTCAATTGCAGGACCACCGGCTTCTGTGATGGTCGGCACATCGGCCAATCCAGGCAAACGTTTGGCTGAAAAAACCGCCATCGCTTTGATCTTGCCACTGCGCGCATGCGGCATCAAAGCGCTGGGTGTATCGGTCAATATCTGCAAACTCCCACCCATCAAATCATTCAAGGCGGGTGCCGTGCCTTTGTAGGGCACATGCACCATGTCTGCACCCGAGACTTGCTTGAACAACTCCTGCGTCAAGTGCGCAGCGGCACCCACACCCGACGAGCCAAACGACACCTTGCCGGGGTTGGCTTTGGTGAAGGCAATCAGTTCTTTCACGTCTTTCACAGGTAGGTTGTTGTTGACGCTCATCAACAAAGGCGCCACCCCCACCAACGACACAGGGGCAAAACTTTTCACCACGTCATATGGCAATCGACCCGCATACAAGGTCGCATTGGCCGCATGTGCACCGATCACAGTCAAAAACGTGTGGCCATCGGGCGCCGAGCGAGCAGCAATGTCAGCACCCAAAATCGAATTGGCGCCGGGTTTGTTCTCCACCACGATGGTCCACCCGGTTTGTTCTTGGACTTTTTGCAACACCATACGCGTGGCGCTGTCGGTGATGCCGCCGGGTGGGTAGGGAATGATCCATTTGATGGGCTTACTCGGCCAGTTTTGCGCCAGCCCCAAAAGCGGTAACACCAAGCCCAGCATCAAAACGCAACGCTTGAAGAAACTGAATGCATGCATACGCCGTCTCCTGTTGTGGTTCAGCCCGCTGTCTCGCAATCCTGGGCCTTCGATCCATTATGGGGACAGCCATTCAGACCTTGGCGTCTGATAGGTGACACGTGACCAGGGTCTCTTGGGAAATACTGGCGCATGCAAATTTACTTCTCCCCCACCTCTCCGTATGTGCGCAAGTGCATGGTCACCGCCTATGAATTGGGATTGACCGACTTGATTGAGTTGCTTCCAGCCAACGCCCATCCGGTCAACCGCGACAAGCGTTTGGTCGCCAGCAACCCTTTGGGCAAAGTGCCCACCTTCATCACCGATGACGGTCAGGCCTTGTTCGACAGCCGAGTCATTTGCGAGTATCTCAACGCATTGGGTCACGGTCGCTTGTTGCCTGCAGAAGGCGCAACACGTTGGGAAGCCTTGACACTGCAAGCCTTAGGCGACGGCATCTTGGACGCGGCTTTGTTGACTCGCTATGAGCTCAATGTGCGACCGCAAGACCTTCGTTGGCCCGACTGGGTCAGCGGCAAACTCGAGGCCATCCACACCTCGCTGGACCACCTCAACCGTCACCCTGAGTTGTTTGCCAAAGACTTCCATTTGGGATTGCTCACCCTTGGCTGCGCCCTGTGGTACCTAGACCTGCGCTACCCCGAGTTGGCCTGGCGCGACACCTACCCCGCCCTGGCCTTGGCCGCTGCGCCCTTGTTGGCGCGTGAATCCATGAACCAAAGCTGGTCGCTATAAGTCTTGCACCCGGGTTCGCCCAGCCTTGGTGTGCGCGTTTTTCTTCTTCGACTCCAAGCGCCGTTGCTTGGAGCCATAGGTGGGCTTGGTGGGACGGCGCACTTTGGGTGGCACGGCGACGCTGTGCACCAAGTCGATCAACCTGGCAAAGGCTTCCACCCGGTTCATGTCTTGGCTGCGATGCTCTTGGGCCTTGATCACCACCACACCGTCGCGCGTGATGCGGCCGTCGCGCAGCGCCAGCAAGCGCTCTTTCACGCCGTCGGGCAGCGACGAGGCCCCAATGTCAAAACGCAGGTGGATGGCACTCGAGACCTTGTTGACGTTTTGTCCGCCCGCACCTTGGGCACGCACCGCGGTCAGCTCAACCTCGGACTCTTGAATCTCTAGATGGCGTGTCATACACAAACTGCGGCGTCGTCAACCGCCGCCCAGATGCCAACCCGGCACCTGGCTCATGCCCCACAGCAAGGCACTGATGGTGAAGAACGAAGCCACCGTGGTGACCAACAAGGCTGCGGCACAAAAGCTCTCATGGCCGTGGCGCTGCGCCAACAAGGGAAAAATTCCCATCATCGGCATGCTGGCCAACAACACCCCTGAGATCTGCAAGGTCGCGTCCATCGGGCCCACCCACCACAACATGCTCCCCACCAACAACGGGTGCAAGACCAACTTAGAAGCGGCAATCCAGCTCACCGCTTGCATCTGGCCTTTCACCTGCATGCCCACCAAAGAGCCACCGTTGACAAACAAGGCAATGCCAGCACACGCCACTGCAAACAAGTTGACAGCTTTAAAAATAAAGGCAGGCAACTGCCAGCCCATCATCGAAAACACAAAGCCGCCCACGATGCCCCACAGCATGGGGATTTTCAGCAAGCGCTTGAAACTCTCAAGCACCGTGTGTTGCCAGGACGCGTGCGCAGACTCGCCACTGTCGGCCATGGCAAGGCCCAAGGGAATGATGACCAGGTTCTCGATCAACACCGTCAAGGCCATGCCCACGCCCGCCACCGGCCCTAAGATTTGCAACAAGATCGGGTAGCCCACATAGCCGCTGTTGGAGCAACTCACGCCCATGCCCACCAAGGCACTCAGAGTCATGCTTTCGCCACGGCCATAGCGCCACACCGCAAAACCCATCGCATAAGCCAACACCGAGCCTACCGAGTAGGCCAGCAAATAACTGGGGTGCAGCACGTCTTCAAAATCGCGTTGCGACAAGGCGTTGAACAGCATGGCGGGCAAGGCAAAGTTCAACACAAAACGGCCCAACACATGCATGTCGGGTTTGCTGAAAAAACCGCAGCGGGTGGCGACGTAACCGGTGCCAATGGCGAGATAAATCGGGGCCGTGATGGTCAATATGTTCAGCATGACCCCGATTGTGCTGGATCAGCCCCAGCACCTCGCGTGCTTCAAGCGGCTTTGTCCAAGCCCAACAAATGCACCGCGTTGTCTTTCAAGATACCTGGCATCACCTCGGGCTTGAAGCCGGCCACCTCAAAGTCTTTCATCCAGCGCTCTGGGGTGATCAGCGGGTAATCGCTGCCAAACAGCACCCGGTCTTTGAGCAGCGTGTTGGCGTACTGCACCAACTGCTTGGGAAAGTACTTGGGGCTCCAGCCCGACAAATCGATCCACACATTGGGCTTGTGCGTGGCCACGCTCAGCGCCTCGTCTTGCCACGGAAAGCTCGGGTGCGCCATCACGATTTGCATGTCGGGCCAATCAATGGCCACATCGTCCAAGTGCATCGGGTTGCTGTAGGCCAGGCGCAGGCCGCCACCGCAACGCATGCCACTGCCAATGCCGCTGTGGCCGGTGTGAAAAATCGCCGGCAACTTGTAATGGTTGATCACCTCGTAAATCGGCCACGCCATCTTGTCGTAAGGGTGGTAGCCCTGCACCGTGGGGTGGAACTTGAAGCCCTTGATGCCGTCTTCTTGGATCAGACGCTCGGCCTCACGCGCGCCCATCTTGCCCTTGTGCGGG
>CAIMWY010000040.1 GCA_903845315.1 uncultured Burkholderiales bacterium | reverse complement strand
GCATTGGTTTGGCCATTGCCAAAGCTTTTGCAGCAGAGGGTGCCAAGCCAATTTTGGTTTCGCGCGACCAAGCCAATTTGGCACATGCCGTAAAAGCCATCGAAACCGCGTACCACTTCAAGCCTGAGGTCTTTGAAGCTGACTTGAGCTTGCCAGGATCGGCTGATGCGTTGCTCAAAAAAGTGGGAGAAATCGATGTGTTGGTCAACAACGCAGGTGCTATTCCGGGCGGTAGCATCCACGACATCACTGAAGAACGCTGGCGCCACGCTTGGGAACTCAAACTTTACAGCTATATCAACCTGACGCGCGCCTACCTGCCCAGCATGGAAAAACGCGGCAAAGGTGTCATCGCCAACATCATCGGCATGGCCGGTGCAGCGCCACGCTATGAGTACATTTGTGGTTCAGCGGCCAACGCTGCCCTGATGGCATTCACGCAAGGTTTGGGCGGCGGTACGGTGCGCCAAGGCGTGCGTGTTTTTGGCATCAACCCATCCCCCACCCGTAGCGACCGTATGCAAGGCATGTTGCAGCAACAAGCCATTAACAAACTGGGTGATGCCGCGCGCTGGCAAGAGTTGACTTTGGGCATGCCTTTTGGGCGCATGGCCGAGCCTGATGAAATTGCCAAACTGACCGTGTTCTGCGCATCTCCACTGTGCAGCTACCTGAGTGGCAGCGTCATCAACGTTGACGGCGGTCAGATGTTCACTACACCGAGCAAATAAACCATGAGCACTCAAAATTTCCCAGAACTGCGCGAAGGCGTCCGCCAAGTTGTCTCAGCTTTTGATTCTCGCTATTGGCAAGAGGTCGATGAGGCCCGCGCCTTCCCAGAAAAATTTGTCACTGCCTTGACCGAGGCAGGTTGGCTTTCCGCCCTGATTCCAGAAGAGTATGGCGGCTCTAACCTCAGCCTGACCGAAGCCAGCGTCATCATGGAAGAAATCAACCGTGCTGGCGGTAATTCAGGCGCCTGCCATGGCCAAATGTATGTGATGGGTTGCGTCGTTCGGCACGGCTCGAAAGCACAGAAAGACGCTTTACTGCCCAAGATTGCGTCGGGTGAATTGCGCATGCAATCCATGGCCGTCACTGAACCCACAACAGGCTCGGACACTACCCAACTTAAAACCATGGCAGTGCGCCAAGGCGATCACTATGTGGTGAATGGTCAGAAGGTGTGGACTTCACGTTTGCAACATTCTGATTTCATGCTTCTCTTGGCTCGAACCACACCGCTCTCGGAAGTGAAGAAAAAATCGGAAGGCTTGTCGGTTTTCTTGGTGGACTTGCGTGAAGAAGTGGGCAAGACCATTACCGTCAAACCCATTCGCAACATGGTCAACCACGAGACCAATGAAATTTTCATCGACAACCTGCGAATTCCGGTCGAGAACCGCATCGGTGAAGAAGGGCTGGGCTTGAAGTACATTTTGGATGGCTTGAACGCAGAGCGAATTTTGATTTCTGCAGAATGTATTGGCGATGGTTATTGGTTTGTCGATCGGGCCACGGAATACGCCAAACAACGTGTGGTGTTTGGCCGTGCCATCGCACACAACCAAGGTATTCAATT
>CAIMWY010000039.1 GCA_903845315.1 uncultured Burkholderiales bacterium | reverse complement strand
CTTGATTGGGTGGTGCATTTTTTCCAAAAGTTTCAGAAGTGCGCTCACGTTCATCAAAATCTAAGTCAACCGAAACCTGTGCACGAAAGCCGTCTTTACCAGCCAAGGGCTCCAAAATGGCTGCAACACGGCGGTTTAAGGCTGCTTCAAGCTCGGCGGTGTACTTGAGTTGTGAGGCGTCCAGCCCCTCTTGCCGCATGGCACTTGACCCCAGAATGCCCCCTTCGGTGTCCATGATGGACACCTCTTGCGGGCGCATGCCGGGTACTGCAGAGCTGACAAGACGGGCAATGGCTGCAATTTGAGCGCTGTCTAAAACGCGCCCAGGGTGCAAAGTAAGAATGACAGATGCTGTGGGGCGTTCTTGCTCTCGAACAAAAGCCGAGGGCTTTGGCACAGCCAAATGAACGCGAGCCGATTTGACTTGCCCTAGAGAGCTCACACTTCGGGCCAACTCGCCTTCAAGTCCTCGCAAATAATTAACGCGTTCAACAAACTGGCTGGTGCCAAATTTTTGATTTTCAAGCAGTTCGAAACCCACATTGCCGGCCTTGGGCAAGCCTTGACCGGCAAGCTTCAAACGGGTTTCATAGACCAAATTTTGGGGCACAGTGATGGCGCCGCCACCCTCCGTGAACTGGTAGGGCACGTTCATCTGTTGTAAAGCAGTAATGATGGCCGCACCATCGCCTTCGTTGATGTTGGCAAATAGAACGCGATAGTCTTGGGTGCTGCGACCCGCAGAAAACACGACGCCCAAAGCCAGCACCAAGCCGGCAAAGCCTAAGCCCATGAACAATCGTTGGTTGGTATTGAGGGCTTGGAATCGATCGCGCAAAGAATCAAACACACCTGTCTGTGTGTTTAAATTTGCCGCGCCGGAACCACCCATCGAGAGAACGACAGCGTCGCGATCTGGAGAGAGAGTTTTTGGAGCATCCAATTAGGTCAGTGCCTCCATATGTAATCACATTGTTTCAAATTTTCATTGACATAAACCAAGCATTACACAGCTGTAATGTCAAAATACAAGTTTTTAATCATGCGCTTTTCCATAACACTTTGAACTTGACCCATTTGCCGGGTCCTTTTTCAAGCTTCAAGCTGCCGCCATGGGCTTTGGTAATTTCTTGGCACAAACTGAGACCTAAGCCATCGCCTTTGGGTAATTCAATGTCCGAATTGGCAGTGGTGGTGTGCCGGTAAAAACGCTGAAAAACGCGTTCATCCAAATCATCTAATGACAAAAAGGTGTGGTTGGCCAAGGAGAACTCGACCATGTCGCCATTCACGTCGGCTTTGAAGAAAATAGTGCCATTTGGCGGCGAGTATTTCACCGCATTGCTGATCAAATTATTCAACAGCTGCTGAAAAAGATTGGGGTCCGCCAAAACATTGATCTTGTGCGGCACATTGGATTCAAATTTGATGTTCGGCATCAGACTTTGAATGTCTTCGCCAATGATCCCCACCAAATCATTCAGCTTAATGGCTTTCAGATCTAATTTGAAGTTGTGTCCGTCGGCCTGCGAAAGTAGCACCAGCTTGTTGGTGATGGAGATCAAGCGCTCCACTTCATCAAGCAACAATGACAATTG
>CAIMWY010000038.1 GCA_903845315.1 uncultured Burkholderiales bacterium | reverse complement strand
TCCAATTCCGATTGGGACACCATGCAACACGCAGCCCAGATTCTCCAAGAATTTGGCATCCCCTTTGAAACCCGTGTGGTTTCCGCACACCGTATGCCCGACGACATGTTTGCGTACGCTGAAAGCGCTCAAGGGCGTGGCCTGCGTGCCATCATCGCAGGTGCCGGTGGTGCGGCCCATCTGCCGGGCATGCTGGCGGCCAAAACCATCGTGCCGGTGCTGGGTGTGCCGGTGGCGAGCCAACATTTGCAAGGCGTGGATTCCCTGCACAGCATCGTGCAAATGCCCAAGGGCATTCCGGTGGCCACCTTTGCCATTGGCAACGCGGGAGCGGCCAATGCCGCTTTGTTTGCGGTGGCCTTGTTGGCCTCAGGTGACGCGGCATTGAGCGCCAAGTTGCAGGCCTACCGTGCGGTGCAAACCCAAGCTGCGCGCAACATGACCTTACCCCCGCAGCCATGAGCGAGGCGCTCAAGCCCTTGTTGCCCGGTGCCACGCTGGGCGTGTTGGGCGGTGGACAACTCGGGCGCATGTGGGCCCACGCAGCGCAACGTATGGGCTACCACACGGCTGTGCTCGACCCCGACGCCCAAAGCCCTGCGGGTTGGGTGAGCCACCACCACATTTGCACCGACTACCTCGACCCCCGGGGCCTGGCGCAATTGGCCGCGCTGTGTCAGGCCGTGACCACCGAGTTTGAAAACGTACCCGCCGACGCCTTGGCGCAATTGGCCCATACCCTGCCTGTGTCACCCAGCGCGCACGCCGTGTCCATTGCCCAAGACCGTGCGCGAGAGAAAGCCCACTTCGTGCAATGCGGCGTGCCGGTGGCCCCGCATGCGGTGATCGACACGCCCCAACAACTGGCGGCGGTACCAGACAGTTTGTTGCCCGGCATTTTGAAAACCTCCCGCATGGGCTACGACGGCAAAGGCCAGCTGCGCGTGACCACACGCGACGAGTTGAATGCGGGCTGGGCCAGCTTAGGGCGTGTGCCCTGTGTGCTGGAAAAAATGTTGCCGCTCGCTGCAGAGTGCTCGGTCATCGTGGCGCGGGGCCGTGACGGCACGTTGGTGCATCTGCCGGTGCAACGCAACCTGCACCGCGACGGCATTTTGGCCGTCACCGAGGCGTGGGCTGGCAACGTCTCTGCCGAGCTGGCGCAACAAGCGGTGGCTGCCGCCCACGCCGTGGCTGAGGGCTTGAGCTATGTCGGCGTGTTGTGCGTCGAGTTCTTTGTGCTGGCCGATGGCGCGCTGGTGGTCAACGAAATTGCGCCACGCCCCCACAACAGTGGGCACTACAGCCAAGACGCGTGCGATGTGTCGCAGTTCGAGCTGCAAGTGCGCTGTATGGCCGACTTGCCCCTCACGCCACCGCGCCAACACAGCCCCGCCATCATGCTCAATCTGTTGGGTGACCTGTGGTTCCCTCAACCATTGGGTTCTGACCCCCACTGTTCTGAACCGGTCGAGCCGCCTTGGGGCCAGGTGCTGGCTTTGCCAGGCACGCACTTGCATTTGTATGGCAAGCACGAGGCCCGTGTGGGTCGCAAGATGGGGCACCTCAACATCACGGCGACTACGCCTGAACAAGCCCGCAGCGTGGCCTTGCAAGCTGCGGCTGTGCTGGGCATTGCGCCTTTCTAAAGTGCATTGCTAGAGCGCATCAGAACCCAAGCCATGATTCAAGACGGCGCCGACCCCCAAGCTCAAACTGCCGCAGCCCTGGCCTTGCAGCGCGGCGAACTGCTGGGCTTGCCCACCGAAACGGTCTACGGCTTGGCCGCAGACGCTTGCAATGACGCCGCCGTTGCTAAGATTTTTGCGGCCAAGGGGCGCCCGAGTGACCACCCCTTGATCGTGCACGTGGCCAACGCCCAAGGCGTGGCCCACTTTGCGCGTGAGGTGCCCGACTTTGCGGCCAAGCTGATCGCTGCTTTTTGGCCCGGCCCCCTGACCTTGATCTTGCCGCGCCGCCCAGGTGTTGCGGCAGCTGCGGCGGGCGGCCAAGACTCGGTGGGTTTGCGCTGCCCGTCCCATCCGGTGGCGCAGGCTGTCTTGCAGCAAGCGCAGGCCTTGGGTGTGTTGGGTGTGGCCGCGCCCAGTGCCAATGCGTTTGGACGTGTCAGCCCCACCACGGCAGCCCATGTGGCGAGTGAGTTCGGGGCGAATTTGCAGGTGCTGGATGGTGGCGCGTGCGCGGTGGGCATCGAGTCCACCATCGTGGACTGCACCCGGGCTGCGCCTGTCTTGCTGCGGCCAGGGGTTTTGACGATCGAGCAGCTCAGCTTGGCCTGTGGCCAAGTGGTGCAGCTGTCGTCGGCGTTGCAGGGGCAGTTGGACCCGCAAGCCCCGCGGGCTTCTGGCACCCTTGCCTCGCATTACGCGCCAAACGCAAACGTCAGGCTCATAGAAGGTCAACACTTGGCTGCCGAGTTGGAGGCTTGGCACAGCAAACGCTCCCCCAACACAACGCTGGCTGTGTGGACGCGCACGCCTGTCGTTATCCCTTTGGCCTTGGCGCATCGTGTGCAGCAGCAAGCCATGCCAGCAGATGCAGCAGCCTGTGCGCACGACTTGTTTGCCCAATTGCGGGCTTTTGACGACCATGGGGTGGACGAGATTTGGGTGCAATCGCCGCCTGCCGAACCCGCGTGGGATGGGGTGATGGACCGTCTACGCCGGGCTGCCACCTTGGTTCGTTAAACTAGTCTGCTATTCAACGAGAGCTTGTGATGACTCACTTTTCTGTCCCGCGTCTGATTGGTCTATGCCTCTTGGCCATGTCGTGCTTGCTGGCGGGCTGTGGCGGCGCCAGCAGCACCGTCAATCCTTTGCAAGCCAAACGGGTGGTTGCATTCGGCGACGCCTTCAGCGACGTTGGCAACGCCAGTTTGATCAATTTGGGCGGGCGCTTCACCATCAACGGGGACGCAAGCGTCACCGCCAACAGCTTGACCACGCCCACCACGGTGGCGGAGGCGATGGCCAGCATCTACGGGCTGTGGACCACGGCGCCAATCGCACGCAAGATGACCGCAGGTACTTACCCCGTCCTCAGCATTCCAACCACGGGCTTGGTCAGTTATGCGGTGGGCAACGCCATGATCAATCCGAGTGCCAGTGTTTGGGGCTCTGACGCAGCAGGCACCTACCGTGACGGCTTGGGGGGCACCGATGCCAGCCTGGCCACCCAGGTGACACGGTTCTTGGCCGATGGGGGCCCGCTGGAAAACGATTTGATCGTGGTGACCGTTGGTACCCGCGATTTGTTGTCTTTGGCCGTGCGTTATTTGGGCCGAACCGGCAATGCCACCAAGAAGGCCGATGAAACCACGGCTTGGAGCCCGCCTGCCAACTTGGTTGACAAACTGGGCGGGTCGTTGACGCAAGCACAAGTTGCGGTGCAACTAGACGCTGTGACCGCAGAGATGGTGGTTCAGGTGGACCGTCTGATCACTGCAGGCGCCAAGCATGTGGTGCTGCTGGAGCCCATGAATTTGTCGCGCACCCCTTGGGGTTTGTCCTTGGACCTTGCCTCTGTGAATTTCTTGCGCTCTTTGAGCTATGACACCGACACCAGTTGCATCCAAGGCAATAACCAAAACTCTTTGCACTGCAAGCTGACCATTGCCTTGAGCAACAAATACCCGCCGTCGGTGTATGGGCAAAAACTGCTGGTGGTCGATTTGGCGCAATACATCAACTTGATGTCTGGCACCATCGCCACGGGCAATGCCAACACCTACCTGTCGTATTTCACCCAATTGCCGTCAGTGCCAGCTTGCTCGGTCAACCCCCCCATCGCGTCGCCACTGGCAACCCGAACGTTTGGTGGGCTGAGTTGGGACAGCTCAAGCCTGAGCGCGGCCAGAACCAGCGGTTGTGTGGCCAACCCCACTGTGCCACCGGTGACGGGTGACGATGCGTGGACGGCCTGGGCGGACACCAGCTTCACCGCCTTCATGTTTGCCGACAACTTGAATTTGACGCCGCAAGGCAATATTTTGTTGGTCAATTACGTCTTTAACAGCAGCATGTACCGCGCTGCTTGGCGCTAAGCCCCGGCGTTTCAAGGCTGCTGCGCCACCCAATCCATC
>CAIMWY010000037.1 GCA_903845315.1 uncultured Burkholderiales bacterium | reverse complement strand
GTCAAGGGCATTGAGCGCAGTACTTTTTTAGTGGGTGCGGATGGTTTGCTCAAAGAAGAATGGCGTGGCTTGAAAGTCCCCGGCCATGTCGACGAAGTACTCAAAGCTGTCAAAGCATTGAAAAAAGCAGGCGCCTAATTCAAAATCTGTCACAGGGCTCGGGTATAGTGATCCGATGACGTTGACAAACGCGAACACGCTCCTACGACAAGCCGCCTTGGACTCCAGGCGGCTTTTTCGCTTTTAAAACCTCAAAGCCGCTTTTCAACCTTTTTTTGATCACCACATGCCCTTGCCTCCTGCTCCCATCAAACGCGCCGCATTACTCAATACGGATATCCAAGAAGCAGCGTCCAAGCCCCGCACCACACGACGCGCCTCAGACCATCAGCAGGAGTCGGAGCATGCATCAGCAAGAAAGCCGTCAATTGATGCTTTTGATAGGACTTCTGGTGGTGAAGTGGCTGAAGATCTGTTTTCTTCTGAGGTAAACAGTCAAAGTACCAAACATCGCAGCACAGAGCGACGGGTTCCACCGATCGAGCGCCCGGCCATCGGCACCAAAAAAATCAAGCGCAACGGCCCCAGTAAGTTGTTTGTCCTCGACACCAACGTGTTGATGCACGACCCCATGTGTCTATTCAACTTTGAAGAACACGACGTCTTCCTACCCATGATCGTGCTGGAGGAACTTGACAGCAACAAAAAAGGTATGACGGAGGTCGCGCGCAATGCCCGCCAAACCAGCCGCACCTTAGATGCATTGGTGGCAAGTCCTGGCTCAGACATCTCCACTGGCTTGAAGCTTGACAGCACAGGCCACCGGCAAGTTGGTGGACGTCTGTTCTTTCAAACACAAGCGCTCGACTTCAAACTCCCTCTAAGCTTGCCCCAGGGCAAGGCAGACAACCAAATTTTGGGTGTGGTCGATGCCTTGCGTTCGCAATATGCACCACGTGAAGTGGTCTTGGTTTCTAAAGACATCAACATGCGCGTCAAAGCCAGGGCCTTGGGCTTGGCTGCGGAGGATTACCAAAACGACAAGACCCTAGAGGATGGCGACCTGCTGTATTCAGGTGCTTTGGCTCTGCCAGCAGACTTTTGGATCAAACATGCCAAATCAATTGAGAGCTGGCAAAGCGGTAGTCACACCTTCTATCGTTTGAGCGGCCCCATCGTGCCAGAGTTACACATCAATCAATTTGTCTATTTCGAAGCGCCAGGCGAGCCCAGCTTATACGCGCGAGTGACCGAAATTCGCGGCAAGACAGTGGTGCTCAAAACACTGAAAGATTTCAACCATCTCAAGAATGCGGTCTGGGGTGTCACCACCCGTAACAGAGAACAAAATTTTGCGATGAATTTGTTAACCGACCACGAAATTGATTTTGTAACCCTCACAGGCACAGCCGGCACCGGAAAAACCTTAATGGCCTTGGCTGCCGGTTTAACACAGGTACTTGATGAACGGCGTTACACCGAAATTATCATGACCCGAGCGACGGTCAGCGTGGGTGAGGACATTGGCTTTTTACCCGGCACGGAAGAAGAAAAGATGGGCCCTTGG
>CAIMWY010000036.1 GCA_903845315.1 uncultured Burkholderiales bacterium | reverse complement strand
GTTTGACGTGATCGACGACGTCTCGCAAGCCTGTGGCTGGCAAGGCTGGATCGGCTGTGAATACCGCCCGCGTTTGGGTGGCCAACCCGGCGGCACGTCCGCCGGTCTGGATTGGCTGCGCGCACGTCGCTAGCCTCTCGTCACGGCCTCACACCGCACAGTGCACCTACACCACACGCACACCCAACACCCGCCTAGCCTTCCTACCAAGCATTTCTCACCACGCACACCATGTCACAGCACTTCGTCAACAACCAATGGGTTGCAGGAACTTCAGGTGAATCCATTCCTGTGATCGATCCCTCCACCGGCGACACGTTTGCATCCATCGCGCGCGGCAACGCGCAAGACATCGACCATGCCGTGGCTGCGGCCCGCACGGCCTACCAAGGCGATTGGGGCAGCTTCACCGCCGCCGAGCGTGGCCGAGTGTTGATGAAACTCGCCTACACCCTGCAAGACCATGCCGAAGAACTGGCCCAACTCGAATCGCGCGACTGCGGCAAACCGCTCAAGCAAGCACGGGCCGATGCTGCCGCCATCGTGCGCTACTTCGAGTTCTATGCCGGAGCCGCTGACAAGCTGCTGGGCCACACCATTCCCTACCAAAACGGCTACACCGTGTTGACCTTGCGCGAGCCGCATGGCGTGACCGGCCACATCGTGCCGTGGAACTATCCGCTGCAAATTTTTGGCCGCAGCGTGGGTGGTGCGTTGGCCGCAGGCAACGCCTGTGTGGTCAAACCCGCAGAGGACGCATGTCTGTCCTTGTTGCGTGTGGCCGAGCTGGCCGCCGAGGTGGGCTTGCCGCCCGGCGCACTCAACATCGTCACCGGCTACGGCTATGAAGCGGGCGATGTGCTGGTCAAGCACCCCGGCATCGACCACATCTCATTCACCGGCTCGCCCACCATTGGGCAGCTGGTGGTGCGCAACGCCAGCGTCAACTACACCCCGGTCACATTGGAGCTGGGTGGCAAGTCGCCGCAAATCGTGTTTGCCGATGCCGATTTCGACGCCATGGTGCCGGTGGTGGTCAACGCCATCGTGCAAAACGCCGGACAAACCTGCTCGGCAGGCAGTCGCTTGCTGGTGCAACGCTCGGCGTATGAAGAGGTGCTGTCTCGCTTGAGCCAAGCCTTTGGCCAACTGCGCTGCGGCCCAGCCCAGATGGACCTCGATTGCGGCCCGCTGATTCGCCACAGCCAGCTCGAACGCGTGCAACACTTTTTGCAGCAGGTGCAGCACGACGGTTTGCCCATCGCAGGACAAGGCCAGGTGGTGCCCCAAGCGCCAGCTGGTGGGTTTTACCAAGCGCCCACGCTGGTGCGCGATGTACCCGTGCAACACCGTTTGGCGCAAGAAGAAGTGTTTGGCCCCGTGTTGGCCGCCCTTCCCTTTGACGACGAGGTCGATGCCGTGCGCATTGCCAACGCCACCGACTACGGCTTGGTGGCCAGCATTTGGACGCGCGACGGTGCGCGCCAAATGCGTCTGGCCCGACAAGTGCGCTCAGGCCAGGTGTTCATCAACAACTATGGCGCAGGTGGCGGCATTGAGCTGCCGTTTGGCGGCGTCAAAGCCAGTGGCTGGGGCCGTGAAAAAGGCTTTGAAGCTTTGTATGGTTTCACCGTGCTCAAGACCATTTCGATTCAGCACGGCTGAAGCCGCCTGACAGGGCATCTGCTCACAAACCGAGTACACGCTCGGCATTGCCGTGCATGATTTTCTCCATCACCTCCGGCTTGTAACCCAGTTCCCCCCATTCACGCAGGATACGTTCGTAGGGCATGCTGGGGTAGTCGCTGCCAAACATGATCTTGTCTTGCAAACGACCCCGAATGTCCACCTTCAAGTTGCCCGGAAAATATTTGGGCGCCCAACCCGACATTTCCCAATACACATTGCCTTTGTGCAAAGCGACTGCGGTGGTTTCATCCACCCACGGCCAACCGGGGTGCGCCATGATGATGGTGAGATTTGGAAAGTCAGCCGCCAGTTGATCGATGTGCTCAGGGTGCGCATGACGTATCACCGCACCGTTGCCGCCGGGCATGCCGGCTCCCATGCCGGTAGTGCCCACGTCCACCATGACGGCAGCGCCGAGGGCGTTGATTTCTTCAAACAAGTTGTAATGGCGTCGGTCACTCACCGCGAAGTGCTGCATGATGGGGTGAAAGTGAAAACCAACAAAGCCCAGCTCTTGAACTGCTTTTCTGACTTGGCGTATCGCAATTTCTCCTTTGGCTGGTTCAACAGCACCCCAGCATTGGATGATCCGCCCGGGATGGCGCTTCCACATGTCGTACACATACTCGTTGGTACATGCAGGGGCCGCCACAGTGGTCTCTAAATCCAAGGCCACCAAGCAGGCTTGCACACCGGCATCGGTGAATTCTTGCAAGACGTCTTGCTCGCTCTTACCCACCCATTCGCGTTTCCAATAACGCGCCAATTCAGCCGGGTAAGGGCCTTGCGATTCAATCCACGTTGGCGTGCCGGGGTAACAGTGCAGGTCGATGATTCTCATGGCGTGTTCCTTGTGTATGCATTAACCCGCGGTCGCAGCATTGAGACTGGCGCGTTCGGTTTGAAGCTTTTGGGTGATCCATTCGCCCAGTGTTTTTTTAGAAACTTTGCCAAAGGTTGAGACAGGAAAGTCGGTCAAAAATTCGAGCCGCTCTGGCAACTTGAACTTGGCAATCTCTTTGCTCATTAAGAAGGTCACGAGTTCTTTCAAGCTCAACGATTGGCCGCTCTTCAAGATGACATAAGCGCACATTCGTTCGCCCATGTTGTCGTCGGGCATGGGCACACACGATACGTTTTGCACGGCCGGGTGCATCAAGATCAAGTTTTCAATTTCTTCGGCGCTGATCTTTTCGCCGCCGCGATTGATCAAGTCTTTTTTGCGTCCTTCAACGATGTAGTTGCCCGACGGGTGTTTGCGCATCAAGTCGCCCGAGCGGTAAAACCCATCGGTGGTGAATTGCTTTGCGTTGTATTCGGGCACACCAAAGTAGCCGCGCAAGGTGTAGGGGCCACGAACCGTGAGTTCACCCACCTCGCCGTCTGGCACCTCACAGTCATCGTCATCCAAAAGCTTTACCTCGTCGTCCGCGCACACCGGACGACCACAGGTCTCGAGCTTGACCACTTCAGAGTCTGTAGCGCGAACAAACATCAGCGTACCCTCAGACATGCCAAAGTTTTCTTGAACAAAAACACCGGGAATCAAACGGCGCGTTTTCGAACGCACTTCAGGTTGCATGCGTTGTCCTCCGCTTTGAATAAGCTTCATGCTCGACAAGTCATAGTTGTAGGCAATTGGGTCGTTGATCAAGCGAATCAACAAGGCGGGCACCACCTTCAAATGCGTGACTTGGTGTTTTTGAATCAAAGCAAACATGTCAACCGGACGGGTGTTGTGATGCAACACCACCTTGGCACCTTTGAAGAAAAAGCCCTGAATACCTGGGCAAGCCAAAGGCAAGTTATGGGCGATGGGCAACACCAACAACAGCACCGAGTCCGCATTAATTTCGGTCACGTCGCTTGCAACCTTGGAGTTGTAGGCGTAGTCGTTGTTGGTGCGGGGAATGAGTTTGGGAATACCGGTGGTCCCACCCGAGAGTTGAAAAATACATGGGTCGTCCGGATCAATCTGAATCTCTTCCAATTTGGAGGCCGGCCAACGGGCTGGCCGCTCGATCAACTCAAGCAACGAATGCTCGCCTGGCCCCGCCTCACCCAGAACCAAGCGAAATTTGAGTAAGGGGTTGTCCGCTTGAACACGGTCGATCACCGGGCCAAATGCAAAGTCACCCGAGGTGCTGGGGTACACGCAGGTGGTGGCACCAGATAGGTTGACGAATTGGCTGATTTCGGCAAATCGATGGGTCACCAAGGCTGCAATGGGAATGGCACCCATTTTTTGCAAGGCAAAGTACAGCAGCACGAACTCGTGCACATTGGGCAGTGTGGGCACCACACGGTCCAAAGGCTTCAAGCCCAACTCAAGGAGGTTGAGTGCCAGGTTGGTGGTGATGCGATCGATGTCAGCAAAGGTAAATTTTTTGTCACCGTCGATCAGGGCTACGCGATCGGCAAACCGGGTAAAAACCGCGTCAAACTCGTCCGCCAAGGAGCGATCTTGCCAATACCCTTTGGCGCGATAGTGCTGGGCAAACTCAGAGGGAAAAGGAACAAAGCCATCCAACATCTCACTCACCTCAGGTTGAACTGGTGAAGCCACCATCGATCACCACAATCTCACCCGTCACAAAACGGTTGCTCTGAATCAGGTTAAGCATCACCTCGGCCACATCGTCTGCTGTAACGCAGCGCTTGAGCGGTGTGGCCTTGGCACGAGCGGTCATGAAGGGCTCGTACTTTTCGCCCAACATGCGCTCCATCCAATCGCCTTCCATCCAACCCGGGGCCACGGCGTTGACACGGATGTCGGGTCCAAGATTCCAAGCCAGCGTCTTGGTCAGGTTAATGAGCGCTGCTTTGCTGGCGGCATAAGGCAAAGGTTGAGGGCCGGGCCGCATACCCACAATGCTGGCGGTGTTCACAATGGATGGTTGCTTGCCCTTTTTCAACCAAGGCACGGCGGCGCGGCTGACTTGAAAGGTGCCACGAACATTGACCGCGAAGGTTCGGTCCCACTCGTCCATGTCTAGACTTTCTAGGTCTTTGATCTTCCAACTGGCCGTGGTACCTGCGTTGTTGATCAGCGCGTCCAGGTGGCCAAAGGTCTGTCCGACCTGGTCCAACATCTGGCGAACGGCCGCATCGTCGCTCACATCACAATGCAGCAACAGCGTTTGCGCGCCCAAGGTCTGGGCTTGTTTGGCAACGTCCTCGGCCGCTGCCTTGCTCGAGCTGTAATTGATCGCCACGTCATAGCCTGCCGCAGCCAGTGCCATCACTGCGCTGCGGCCAATGCCTGTGGCGCCACCTGTGACGAGTGCTTTTTTTCGATCTGACATCTTGTGCTCCTATGAATATTGCGCAACCAAACTCCGCCCCACTTGGGTCGAAGTGAATCATTGAGAGAAGTTTTGGAAAAGTTACTGCGGCTGAATGCCAAGTTCGAGCACCAGCTTTTTCATCGCCTTCTGTTGCTCTACAAAAAATTCACGTGCCCCACTTAGGCTGTCAAGCTTGGGGTAGATGCCAAGCTCAGCCAAGCGCGCCACCATGTCGGGTTGCTGCAAGATGCGGTTGACATCGCGGTTGATGCGCTCGTTCACAGCGGCAGGTGTGCCGGCGGGCACGATGATTTGAAACCAACCAATCACCTCATAACCCGGGTAGGTTTCAGCGACCGTAGGAAAGTCAAGTCCCGGCAAGCGTTGTGCTGAAGTGACCGCAAGTGCTTTGAGCTTGCCTGCACGCACATGGCTGATCAGGCTAGGGATGCCGTCGGCGGTGACCGTGGCGTCCCCCGCGAGTACCGCATTGATGGCAGCCGGTGGCGTGGCGTATGGCACCGTGAACAAGCCCATCTGACCTGACTTGCTGACCACCTCGACCGCCAAATGCGGCAGCGAATTCAACTGAGGCGCCGCAAAGTTGACCTTGCCAGGATTGGCTTTAGAGGCTTTTTCTAAATCGCTCAAATTTTGAATGCCGGTGCTGGTGGGCGTGACGACCATCAAGGGGCTGATGCCCACCGTAGCCACAGGCAACAAATCGGTGTCTGGGTTGAACTGCGGGTTTTTGAATACCAAAGGGGTGATGGTGCCCATGGCCGCTGGCACAAAGCCAATGGTGTAGCCGTCGTTGGCTGATCGCGCCAGCATTGACATGCCCGGAATGCCGCCAGCGCCCGGACGGTTTTCGACCACCACGCCTTGACCCCAAGCCATACCCAAACGATCGGACAGCAAGCGTGCAATCACATCGGGTGCAGAACCAGGCCCAACAGGGACGATCACGCGCACCGGCTTGTTGGGCCAGGTTTGCGCCATCAAAGCTGCGCCGCTTAAGGCCGTGACCAAGGCGAGTGCCAGTTTTGGCAAATAGTGTTTGACCGTTTTATATGGCATGGTTTGTCTCCTATGGGTTGTCAACGTCGCATCGCCTTGTGCGTCTGCGAGTGACTTTAGACACCCAGGGAGATTTAAATAAGATGGTATTTTTCACAAAGTGATCTATTATTTGAATCATCCATATTTACCCCAGCACAATGAAACTTGATCAACTGCAGCACCTCTTGGCCATCGTCGATCAAGGCAGTCTTCGCGCAGCGGCCCGGCGACTTGAGCTGCCACAACCAGCTTTGACACGAAGTATTCGCTCACTCGAAAAAGAATTGGGGGTGGATTTGTTTGTTCGCCACACCACAGGCATGGCGTTGACGACTGAAGGCCAGAGATTTCATTTGCGAGCCAGTGCCATCGTGCATGAGGCCCGGCGCGCGCGCGAAGAAGTGCAGCAGGTAGGGGGTGACTACGAAGGCACGGTGTCTGCGGCACTGTCCATCATGCCCCACGTGGGCATGCTGCCTTCGGCGTTGCCCGTGTTTCGCAAGGCGTTCCCGAAGGTTCGACTGCTCATCAGTGAGAACTTATTCCCAGCAGTAGAGAGCGCATTGCGCGAGGGCAGCATTGATTTTTATTTAGGTGCGGCCCCGCACCAGCCCCCAGCGTCGGGGCTGTCAATGCAGCACCTGTGCAAAAACACACGCGTTGTTTTAGGACGAAAAAATCACCCACTCGCCCACGCCAAAAGCTTGAAAGGTTTGGTCAACTCTGAGTGGGCCACCACCGCCATCGACTACAACGCCGAAGAAGACTTGGCACGCTTATTTGCCAGCTACAACTTGCCTCCACCCAGGGTGATGTTTCAAGCCCGCTCGACCATGTCGGTGTTGGTGGCTTTGGCACAAACAGATTTGCTGGCCATGCTGCCCGCGCAATGGATGAACAACCCCATGACGAAAGACCTGCTGCAAGCGCTGAATTTGAAAGAAAATTTGCCCGCTCCGTCGATCGTATTGGTGCGGCGCATTGAATTGCCGTTGACGCCACCTGCAGAATATTTTTGCGATGTGCTGATGCGCAACCTGCCAGTCCATTGAGTTAAAAGGCCTCCGACCAATCAAAGTCATGGTTCCTTGATGGTATCTTTGCGGGGTCATTCAAAGGCTGATCGTACATAGAGGGAACGTATGAGACTGTCGGCGACACGCCGGCCGTGCGGATGACTACCCCTACCACGCAGCGCCCACCTGCTTGATGGCCGGACAGTCGGCCAGCTATTGGGACACCCATCCGATAGGCTGGGCCCTAGACGGTTTTGCGATTTTCGGATTCAACGCAATGTCACGCTGTATTTGAATTTGGCAACATTGAGTCAGCGTCTTCTCGCACCGCAACAAGCATGGTTGCCATTTCTCAGCACCATGGCAGCCATGAGCAACGAAGACTTTCACGCCCAATGGATCAAAATACAAGACACAGTACAAACAGGAATAGAAATTCAATCCACCACAGGGCGGAGCTTACGCATGAATGTTTGGCATTGGCCCGATGAGGGATCTGTGCAAAAGCATTTTCGCGAACTCACCATGCAGTCAGTGATCGCACCTGACGCCCACCGGCATGAAACGCCATTCGAAATTAGATTCCAGGTCCAAAGCCCTATGCCAGTGTCTGCGGTAACCCTCAAAGTCGCTCAAGCCCTGCGCCCCATCACCCTGGTTGCGACGCAACCCCGCCAAAGCCGCATCGACCAAGACATGGGGCGGGGACTGGTTATTTTTTAGTCGCTGACGCTTTTAAAAAATTTCTGGGTCAGCACTTAAGTTCGGAATTTTCATATCCCCATCTGAGGCAATAGGGGTAATCGTGTGCACTTGAGACAAACTTTGTTTCCCCAACAAAGTAGCCGATCTCTTGAGCCACAGCCGCTATCGGTATGCACTCTACTTTTGCAAATTGAGCGTGGCTGTCGAATCGAATTCGACAACTTGTGGGCCGTTCTTTTGCCAAAAGTTCTGAATTCCGAATGACGATAAAACTCTTGAGAATGTAAATTCTTTGATCAACTTGAAGCATTTTTTCTGCGTAACGCCGCTTGTTGATGTCCTCCATCGAGTTTTTATTTTCTCTGGGTATGGTTTTGAAAGCATTGCCGGAGGCATCCCCCCCAAACGGCCCTACAGGCTTGTCATCCGGGTTATTGATTTGAGGTGGCTGGACTGAAAAATCACTGGGGTTGTCGACTGGCCCCAACGCCAACGGGACAACAATTTCTTTGACGGTATCCACGTTCGATCGAACCATAGCCTGCACCCCTTCTTGGATAGAAGGAATCCGAATTGACTCGGTTGCATTCCAACTATCCGGTCCACCAAATGCCGGATGAGCGGGACTCTTGGGAACGGATGAAAGGCCAGCTGTCGGATGCAGTCTTGCTTTCAAAACTATGCTGTGCGCTTGCTTGAAATTATTCTTCTCCCCATATGAATGATAAATAACTAGCAAGTGAACTACGGCACTTATAAAAATTGAAATGCAATACTTTTTCATTGAAATAATTCAGAATCGGCTTTAGAGAATATTTAAAAAAATATGGTTTTCTATTACGAAATCTTGACTATGACAATAATAATGAAAGTTCTCAAAAGTATCGAAGGAGCTGAAATGAATACGAATCTAAGAATCATCTTAGTGGTGATGTCTGCATTGTGCAGTGCTTGCGGTGGGGGCGGAGGATCCGCATCTGGCTCTGGAACTCTAGGCACTGTCAGCACCCCAGCCAATTTCACCATGCCAGCTGCGATTGCAACGGTACCCCCACAAAACTGAGAAGGAGACAGCTGTGCGATACATAAAAAACCAGTATTTATTGAGCCACTTTTGTATGGGTTTGATAACCGCGATCTCTGGCGCTGCCTATGCGGTGAACCTACCATCAACTTCATCTGAATACGTCACCAATCTCCAAACGACATACAACAACGATGACACAACCGATGCATTTAGCTTGGTTAAAACTGTTGCATGCTTCTTAAAAAATACGAAACCTGAAGAGCGTGCAGGTCAAGGAAAGTACGTTGCATGGGTGCAAAAAGGCACTTGCGAAGACAGCAACGAGCAGACCACAACGAGCGCAGCATCGACAGATCAAACACCAAAATACGAGAAAGCCACCATCGAATCAGGCTCAGACTCTAGAGGCCACTTGATCGTGCGTTTATGGCTATCGGCACTTGACATCAACAATGGTGTTGCAACTTCCAAAAAAATTCACGTCTATGTGGACATCACCAATGGCGTGGCAGTCGCGCCGCCACTGGGCAATTGGATGATGGATTATTGTGAGGGCCCCAATACCTCCAACGTTTGTGCTGGAGGCTTTGGCCACGCAGAGGTTTCACCGACGCAAATCAAGGTTTACCAAAAGGGCATGTGGGATGACGGGGTGACATATCGCATCAACCAAGGAACTATTGGCTATACCCTGTCGAATGGAGAAGTTCAATCCGGAATGGGCATTGTCAATGTCAGTGATACGGGACCAGGCCTGAACGTGCCGGGCAATCATCGGGAAATGTATTCAAAATTTTCGTTCAAACCCAATTTTTATTTGGCCAGAGTACTCACGGCTGACGCCTTGGCAGATAAGGACATTTGCTACGACAGACGAATGTCAAATGGGTACCAAAACGTATGGGAAACTTGGCTCTACAACAACGACCCCAACATCACAACGGGTGCCGATGCATTCGGCAGTCGGCTCAATCTGAGCGGCGGATTCAGCATCAAGAAAAATCAAACGGACGAGACAACTCGCGGCTGGGCGAGTTACTGGGGGGTGTGGTTCCCTGATGCTGCTGGCATGCCAGCAGATGGCGACACACTGTATAGCGACCAAAATAACCAGCAAAAAATCTACACCTACAAAAAATCTGTGGGCCAACTGACTAAAAACTTAATCAGTAAAAAGTTTTTAGATGACATCGATGGTGTCTCATTCAACGTCTGGTTAAAAAAGTCTTTCGTCACAACCAACAGTTCTGGAACGAACCAAGCCAATACCCGTATTCACTGGAACTCAACAACAGGTAAGTTCGTTGTGGAAGCCGTGGATGGAGACAACACAGGCGTTAATAAAGGAAAGAATCTCACCATCACCGAGCTCATTCAAGCCAATGCAAATGGTGGCACTTGGTTGCAACCCAATATCTGGGGTTGGCAAGAAGGATCTCCTGTCAATGTTCAGTTAGTTTTGGCCGATGGCAATGGAACTTTAGCGGCAAATGGCACTCCAGGTTGTGCCTCGAATAACGGGAATTGGAGTTGCAGCTTGGTCCCTCGCTCGGCAGGTACGAATGCAACAACATCGGCTCGTGCCATTCTTAAAACATCAACTCGCGTTGTACCAGGGAGTACCGATGCAGAAGCGGCAGCAGTTGCTAACTTGATTTGCACAGGGTCTTGCATTGGTGCTAACGGGCAATTCATAGAAACCAATTCAGGCTCATCTGTGAGTACGACTGGTCCTGTTACTTACAGCTACAGCGCAAGT
>CAIMWY010000035.1 GCA_903845315.1 uncultured Burkholderiales bacterium | reverse complement strand
TGAGCAGGCCTTGCAAGGGCGTGAGTTCATGCCCGAGATCACGCGCTTGGATGGGGTGAACAGTTTTTCAACGCCCAGTATCTGGCGGGTGCAAACCAATCGCGGGGCCACAGAGTTGGTGCTCAAAGGCGAAGAGGACATTCGTCGCTTGAGCACCAACACCCTGATCGTGGTCGATGCGCATGGCGTGCAGTTCCTGATTCGCGACCTGCCCTCACTCGACCGCCACACCCGCAAACTGCTGGACCGGTTCTTGTAAAGCCTCAGCGGCCCTGACAGGCCACAAACAGGTCGCGCTCGGCTTGGTACACGCTGGTTTGCACAGCCATGGCACCCAACACCGAATGGAACAAGTGGTCGTGCGACAGCGCACGGTCACGCTGGTTTTTCAGACACGCGGTGCTCACGCCGCTCCAGCGCTCAAAGCCGGGCGACAGCCAACTGATCATGGCCACATGCTTTTGCACATCAGGTGCCATGGCGAAGGGCAGACCATGCAAATAAAGATTGTTTTCACCCAAAGACTCACCATGGTCGGAGACATACAGCATGGCTGGTGTGCTGGTTTTCTCTTGGGTCTTGAGCCACCCAATGAGGCGTGACAAAAAGAAGTCAGTGAACACGATGGTGTTGTCATAGGCATTGACCACTTGCTGGCGCTCACATTGCGATAACGAGTTCTGTTTGCACTCTGGTTGGAACTTTTTAAATGCAACGGGTGTGCGTTTGTGATAAGCGGGTCCGTGACTGCCCATTTGGTGCATCACCACCACCGTGCCGCGTGCGCGTTTGTCAGCGGGGAGTTTGGCCAACTCGGCCTCGATGCGTGTGAGCATCACGGTGTCGCGGCATTCGCCGTCTTCACATTCGCCTGCCATGTTGAGCGAGGAGGTGTTGACGTTGGCGATTCGATCGCACTGGTCTTTGCAGCCAGATTGGTTGTCCATCCATAACACGGCATAGCCCGCACGTTGCAGCACATCGAGCAGATTTTCTGACTCGTGTTGACGTTTGGCAAAACCTTCACGCCCGAGATGCGAAAACATGCACGGCACCGACTCGGCGGTGCTGGTGCCGCATGAGGTCACTTGGCTAAAGCTCACCACGTTTTCTTTGGCCAACAAAGGGTTGGTGAGGCGCTCATAGCCATTGAGGGAAAAGTTTTTACTGCGCGCTGTTTCACCCAAAACCAGCACAAACAACGGTGGGTGCTGCGCGTTTGCTTCTTTGGCTGTGCGTGGAGCGATGCGCGCATCCTCGCCCAAGGTTTGCAGTGGCCCACTGCGTTGCTCAGATGGAATGACGGTCAAATCAAGAATGGCATACACGCTGTTGAGCGGGTTGATTTGGTATCGCAACTGGGTGTGGTTGCGCATCAAAGAGGCAAAGTCTTGAAACACGAGTTGGGTGGTGCCAAACGCGACCAACAAGCCCGCCACACACAACCCCATATTGCGCAAAGCCTGCTGGCCCCAACTCACCGGAGCCCAAGCTTGGCGCCACAACCACCACAGAGGCAAACCTGCGAGCGCTGCTACCGTCAGGCCCAAACCAAAGCTGAGTTGGTCACGCGCCTCACGGCTGTCAGTTTGCAGCACATTGACCAGCATGGGCGTGTCCACCACGATGCCGTAACTCAGCATGTAGTGCGTCGCAAAGCCCGTGCACAACAGCAAGAAGCTGATGGCAGGCTTCAAGGCCCAGCGCCAAGCCACCAGCGACAGCAAGGCGGTCAGCACACTGGCAATGATCAACGCAAAGGCCGCACCAAACACCACGCCTCGCCAGCCTGTGAGATCGGGCAGTTGCATCAAGCTGCGCCATAAGGCGATGTTGCCCACCACAGCCAGCCAGAGACTGGCCAGCAGCACCATGCTCAGTGCGCTGCGGGGTGTGCGCTGCGGCGGGTCTATGAACATCAAACGCATGGAAGTTAGGTCAGTTTGGTGGTTGTTTTTACAGGGCGCTCAGGTGGGCCAGGTGCTGCCCAACTCGGGCACCAGGGCACGCCACTTCAGGCTGTGCTCAATCTGCTGGCGCAGGGCGTCGGCGGCTTCGGGCTCGCCATGCACCACATACACCTGATCGGGGGCTTTTTTCATGCGGCGCAGCCAGTCCAGCAGCTGATTGGCATCGGCATGGGCCGAGGACGATGCGAGTTGCACCACCTCGGCGTGCACGTTCACTTCTTGCCCGTGGATGCGCAGCAAGGCGCCGCCATTTGCCAAGGTTGCCCCCCGTGTGCCAGGCGCTTGGTAACCGGTGAGCACCACCATGTTTCGGTGGTCTGGCAGGTGGTGCGCCAAGTGGTGCAGCACCCGCCCACCGGTGGCCATGCCACTGGCCGACAAGATCACCATGGGCCCGTGGCGTTTGGACAAGGCTTTCGATTGTTCGGGCGTCTCCACCATGGTCGCCACATGCTGCATGGCTTTGAGGGCCTGCGCGTCCAGTCGATGTGCTTCAGGGTGACGCTGCATCAACTCGGTGGTGTGCACGGCCATGGGGCTGTCTAAAAAGATCGGCAAACCGTGCGGTATTTCACCGCGTTGTTTGAGCAGGGCAATGGCATACAACAAGGCTTGCGCACGGCCCACCGCAAACACAGGCACCACGGCCACACCGCCGCGCGCAGCCACTTTCTTGAGCGCTGGGCCCAATTCGGCCAACACGTTTTCGTTGGGGTGTTGGCGGTTGCCGTAGGTGGACTCGATCAGCACCGTGTCGGCGTTGGGGGGCGCATCGGGTGGTTTCATCAGCAAGTCGTCGGGACGCCCCAAATCGCCGCTGAACAGAATACGCCGACCCGCCACTTCCAGCAGCACACTGGCGGCGCCCAAGATGTGACCAGCGCTCGAGAAGGTGGCTTTCCAACCGGGAATGGGCGAGAAGGTGTGACCCAAGGTTTCGGCATGCAACAGGTTCAAACTGACCAAGGCATCGTGCTTGCTGTAGAGCGGCAAGGCCGGGCTGTGCTTGGACATGCCATGGCGGTTCAAAAAAGCGGCGTCTTCTTCTTGGATATGGCCGCTGTCGGGCAACAGAATGGCGCACAAATCACAGGTGGCTGGCGTGGCATGGATGCGACCCGTGAACCCTTGGCGCGCCAGCAGCGGCAGATATCCGCTGTGGTCTAAGTGGGCATGGGTCAAGATGACGGCTTGCACATCCAGCGGCGCCACTGGTAAGGGCGACCAGTTGCGCAAACGCAATTGCTTGTAGCCTTGGAACAAGCCGCAATCGACCAGCAAGCGCTGCCCCGCGTGCTCGACCAAATATTTGGAACCGGTGACGGTGCCGGTGCCGCCCAAGAAAGTGATGTTGACGCTCATGCGTGAAGTATCCCCTGAATGTGTGGCGATACCTCACGCGTTGCTAGTCCGCTGAGCCGATGGCCTTGCACTCAGGTGAAAAAACGCTTGAGCTTGTCGGCCCAGTTGCCTTCGACCGGTGAGTGCTTGGAGCCACCTTTTTTCAGCGACTCATCCAACTCTTTGAGCAGCTTGCGCTGATGTTCGGTGAGCTTGACGGGCGTTTCCACCGTGATGTGGCAGTACAGGTCACCGGGGAAGCTGGAGCGCAAACCTTTGAGGCCTTTGCCACGCAAGCGGAACTGCTTGTCGTTTTGGGTGCCCTCGGGAATGTCAATCGCTGCTTCGCCAGCCAACGTGGGCACGGTGATTTCGCCGCCCAAGGCCGCGGTGGTGAAGCTGATGGGCACCGAGCAGTGCAGGTCATCGCCATCGCGCTCAAAGATGTCGTGCTTCTTGATGCGAATTTCGATGAACAAGTCACCCGGTGGGCCACCGTTGGTGCCGGGTTCGCCGTTGCCGGTGCTGCGAATGCGCATGCCGTCGTCGATGCCCGCGGGGATTTTGACTTCGAGGGTTTTTTGGCGCTTGATCTTGCCTTGTCCATGGCAAGTGTTGCAGGGGTCAGGAATGATCTTGCCGGTGCCGCGGCAATGCGGACAGGTTTGTTGTACGCTGAAAAAGCCTTGGCGCATTTGCACTTGGCCGCTGCCGTGGCAGGTGCTACAGGTCTTGGGCGATGTGCCGGGTTTGGCACCTGTGCCGTGGCAGGTGTCGCACTCGTCCCAACTCGGAATTTTCAGTTGGGCGTCTTTGCCGTTGGCGGCTTCTTCCAGCGTGATCTCTAGCGCATAGCTCAAGTCGTTGCCACGGTAGACCTGACGGCCGCCTGCGCCACGACGGGCTTGCCCAAAAATGTCACCAAAGATGTCGCCAAAGGCTTCCCCAAAGCCGCCACCAAAGTCAGCGCCGCCTGGGCCGCCGCGCATATTGGGGTCGACACCGGCGTGGCCGTGTTGGTCATAGGCGGCACGCTTTTGCGGATCCGACATCATCTCGTAGGCCTCTTTGGCCTCTTTGAATTGGGCTTCTGCTTCTTTGGCTTTCTCACCCTGGTTGCGGTCTGGGTGGTACTTCATCGCCAATTTGCGATAAGCCTTTTTGATCTCGTCTTCGCTGGCGTTTTTAGGGACGCCGAGAACTTCGTAAAAATCGCGTTTGGACATGGTGCAGCGCTGTGAGGTGAGGGGCTGTATCTAACGACTTCGCCGCGTGTCCACCTTGGCAGGTGAAACGCGGCGAAATTCGTCTCAAAGAAAGAGCGAGGGCTTACCCCTTTTTGACTTCTTTCACTTCAGCGTCGACCACATTGTCGTCGGCTGGTTTGGCTTGCTCGGGCGCGCCTGTGGCACCCCCGGCAGCGGCTTGGTCGGCTTGCATGTCGGCGTAGACTTTTTCACCCAGCTTTTGGGCGGCGCTCATGAGCGCTTCGGTCTTGGCGTCGATCTCGGCCTTGTCTTCACCTTTCAAAGCTTCTTCCACCTCTTTGGCGGCGGCTTCGATCTTTTCTTTTTCGCCAGCGTCGAGCTTGTCGCCGTGCTCGGCCAAGCTCTTCTTGACGCTGTGCACCGCTGCATCGGCTTGGTTGCGCGCTTGCACGATTTCAAGTTTCTTCTTGTCTTCGGCGGCGTTCAACTCGGCGTCTTTCACCATTTGCTGGATCTCAGCTTCGGACAAACCGGAGTTGGCCTTGATGGTGATTTTGTTTTCTTTGCCGGTGGCTTTGTCTTTGGCGCCCACGTGCAAGATGCCGTTGGCGTCAATGTCAAACGACACTTCAATTTGTGGCGTGCCTCGGGCAGCGGGTGCAATGCCTTCAAGGTTGAACTCGCCCAGCGATTTGTTGCCGTTGGCCATTTCGCG
>CAIMWY010000034.1 GCA_903845315.1 uncultured Burkholderiales bacterium | reverse complement strand
TACACCTTGATGGTGGGCGGCATCTTCAACATGGTGATGAACAAAGCGCTGATCAAAAATCTGTCCTATGCACCTGAGAAAGATTTCATCAGCTTAGGTTATGTGTCGGCCTATCCGTTTGTTTTGTTGACCCGCGCCGATTTGCCCGTCAACAACTTGGCCGAGTTCGTGGCTTATGCCAAAGAGCGTCCAGGAAAATTGACCTATGGCTCGGGCGGTATCGGCACCTTGCAGCACGTCTGGGGCGCCATTTTGACCAGCAGCTTGGGGTTGGACATGTTGCACATTCCGTTCAAAGGCGCGTCTCCAGCGCACCAAGAAATGATGGGCGGGCGCTTGGATGTGATGTTCGACAACATGTCGGCCTCTAAGCAATACGTGCAGTCGGGACGCCTCAAAGGTTTGGTGGTGTCCTCAGCTGCGCGCAGCCCTCAACTGCCCAACGTGCCCACCGTCAATGAGAGCGGTTTGGTGAAGTTCGAAGGGGAGAGCTGGTTTGGTATTTTTGCCCCTGCTGGAACCCCTGCACCCGTGGTTGCGAAACTGCGTGAAGCCTTGGCCAGCATCAACGCGCAGCCAGAGT
This sequence comes from uncultured Burkholderiales bacterium, assembly GCA_903845315.1. The sequence goes on along the minus strand of CAIMWY010000034.1, from coordinate 6,528 downwards.
TTTCAGCCAAGGTGGAACGCGATGGGGGCCGCATGCTGAACATTCCAGCCGCGCAGCAACAAAACTATTTGCGCGATGAAATTGACCGTTGGGTTGGTGCGGTCAACCGCTACAACGTCACTGCGGAGTGATGCGTTCAGTCATCTCGTGCTGCCACTGCAGCATAGGTTTGCGCGAGGGGTTGTCATGCAAACGTTGTTCTGTGACTTGGTGGATGGCTTCGTCGCTCAGACTTAAATCGAGCGTGTCGAGATAGGGCTGGTCCACATGCCACGGCGTGTCGAGGTAGATCTCGACGCGATTGACCTCTGGGTCGCGGAAATACAAAGACCATGAGTTGCCGTGATCAACCGCTTGAATCAGGGTCACATCATTTCTGGCGCTCACCAAGTCATGCATCACGCGCAGGTCTTTCAGCGCAGTCACTTGAAACGATATTTGTTGCAAGCCATAGCCAGGGCCTGATCCGGGTGGTCGTCCGGTCTCCATCACCAACTGATGGTGCGACTTTGGGTCACGGCTGAGGAAGACCACATGGTGGTCACGGACAAAGCCTTTGTCGGTGACCAAAAATCCCAACACTTCTTGGTAAAACTGAGACATCTTCTCGATGTCCCACACAAACATGCCCATGTGGCGGAGTTTCAAATCTGGCAGCATGGTGTGGGCCTCAAGCCAGTTTGAAATCGAGTTGGACCGACTTGTGGGCAATCAGCCAGCGGCCATTGACCTTGCGCATCACATCTTCGTAACGGCCCATCAAGACCGGTCCCGCCATGCTGGCGGGTGTTTTGTCACCGGGTTGCATATCTTTGCGAAACACCATGCAATATGAGTCGACATGCACTTCGGTGTTTGAAATGGCACGGCAACGAAAGTTGGTCAGTACATGTCGCACCAAGATGCCTGGTTGGCGTTTGGCGGCCCAAGCCCGCAAATCAGCTGTGCCGTGCAGCACACCATCGGCGCGTACCCACACCGCATCAGGGGCCAGGTAGGCTTCCATGGCGCCGAACTCATCCAGGTCAAAGTGGCCCATGAATTCGATCAAATTCTGTTGGCATTCAAATTGGACGTCCATCGGGACAGGCTTAGATGTTGTGTCTGCAGAACTCATGGTGGTGAAGGGTTGGTTGTTCAAGAAAAGGCCGCTCAATATAGAGCCACAGGTGTATCGAACTCAGGGGCAAATACCCGTATCCGATCCCTTTTGTTAACTTTACATAATATACATCGTATCAATCAAAGACATGTTTCAAATCCACCCAAAACGCCAGGTCTTGGGCGGCGCAAAAGCTCAAGCCGCTGCGGGTTTGAACTGGAGTGCCTTGAACTCTAAGAATTCCTCAAAGCCGTATTTGCCATTCTCACGGCCATTGCCGGATTGTTTGTAACCCCCAAACGGCGCATTGCTGTTGAACGGTGCGCCATTGATGTCAACTTGGCCGGTGCGGATACGGCGTGCCACCGCGGTGGCACGCGCCTCGTCAGCGCCCCAAACACCGCCACCCAATCCGTAGATGCTGTCGTTGGCTATGCGGATGGCTTCAGCCTCGTCTTTGTAGGTGATGACGACCAACACGGGGCCAAAGATTTCTTCCTTGGCCAAGGTGTCGGTCGGCTTGACGCGCAAGGCCGTGGGTTGCACAAAGTAGCCTTTGTCAAAGGCGGGTTTGTCGGCGCCACCAGCGATCAGTTCGGCGCCTTCTTTGAGCCCGAGTTGGATGAAGTCCAGCACGCGGTCGCGTTGGGCAGCACTCACCAAGGGGCCGAGTCGGGTGTTCTCATCCAAACTTGGGCCAAGCGTGTATTTGGCAAATACAGACTGTGCAATTTTCTTGACTTCGTCGTATTTGGACTCGGGCACCAACAGGCGTGTGTGAGCCGAGCAGGTTTGACCGCTGTTGAGCAAGCAAGCGCCGATGCTGCCTTTCACAGCAGCTTCGAGGTCGGCATCAGGCAAGATCAAGCTGGCCGATTTGCCACCCAGCTCCAAGGCCACGCGCTTGACCGATTGCGCCGCCAACTCAGCCACACGTTTGCCCGCACGCGTGGAACCTGTAAAGCTCACCATGTCCACCTCTGGATGGCTGGCCAAGACTTCACCCACCTCGGGGCCGGAGCCATTAACCAGATTGAACACACCCGCAGGCAAACCCGCAGCATGGATGATCTCGGTCAAGATCATGGCGTTGACGGGGGCAATTTCGCTTGGCTTGAGCACCACCGTGCAACCAGCGGCCATCGCAAAAGCGACTTTCAAGGTGATTTGGTTCAGGGGAAAATTCCAGGGCGTGATGCAGCCCACCACGCCGATGGGTTCGCGCACCACCAGCGAGTTGCCGACCTTTTCTTCCCACACAAAGCGGCGTGCCACCTTGGCCGCATTGCCCCAGTTGAACACCGGGCCGCCCACTTGAATCATTTTGGCCAACTTGATCGGCATGCCAACTTCACGTGCAATTGCGGTGCCCATCTCGTCGGTGTGCGCCTTGAGGCCTTCGACGATTTTGTCGATGTAGCTGCAACGTGTTTCAACCGGCAGTTGGGACCAGGCGTCAAAGGCTGCACGGGCGGCCAACACCGCTTGCTGGGCTTCGGCACGCGTGCCTTGGGGGACAGATGCAAACACTTCTTCGGTGGTGGAGTCGTGCACCTCAAATGTCTGCGCACCTTGTGCTTTGACCCATTGACCGTTGATGTAGTGGCTGTCGTAGTTTTTCACGCATGTCTCCAAAATCGAAAAGAAAGAAATTGTATTTTCAAGGCCAAGGGTCAATGGCCGCTGTGCGCCCACAAGAGCAATGCATCACCCTCTTCCACCAGCAAGCTCACAGGCGCACCTAAAGGCAGGCACACTTTGGTCGGTACATGGCCAAAGGGTAAATCGGTGAGCACGGGTATTTTGAGTTGACTGCGCAACCAATTCACCACACTCGCGAACTTGAAGCCGTGGTCATGCGGGGTGAGCTTGTAGCTGGTGAATTGTCCCAGTATGAGCGCCTTTTGCTGGGCCAAGACGCCCGAGTGCAGCAACTGCGTGAGCATGCGTTCGATGCGGTAAGGGTGCTCACCCACATCTTCTAAAAACAGCACGCCACCTTTGACTTGCGGAAAGTAAGGCGTGCCCAGCATGCTGGTCAACACGGCCAAGTTGCCGCCCCACAGCACAGCATCTTTGGCCCACACGCCTGAACGGCGCGTGCTCAAAGCAGCACGGCTGACGCTGGACAAGCGCCATCCGGTGCCCTCCCCTTGGCCACTGACCAAATCGTCAAAGCAGGCTTCCATGATGTCATCGGGCTGCTCGGCACCAAAGTCTTCGCCCAAAGCGGGGCCCGACCAACTGACTGCGCCTGTTTTGGCCAACAAGGCATTTTGAAAGGCCGTGAAATCGCTCACGCCTACAAAGTGCGTGCCTTTTGCAATCGCTTTGGCCACCGCTTTGTAGGGAAGGTTGGGCAAGATGCGCGTCAATCCATAGCCGCCGCGAGAAATCAGCGCCACGTCGGCGCCACTGTCAGCTGCACGTTGAATCGCTGAGATGCGGGTCGCGTCGTCGCCCGCAAACCGGGTTTGCCGAGAGAGTGCATGTGGGTCAAGCTCAAGTTCGTGACCGAGCTGTTTGAGACGGTTCAGGCCGCGTTTGAACGCAGCCTTATCGCGCACTGCCCCGCTGGGTGAGTAGATGTAGATGTGTGCCATGTCGCCATTGTCGGTCACCTGTGGCGTTGGTAATGCAACAAGCGCCCACGGTATGGGCTCAAGTCCATCAAAGGTTCACTCAGCACCAACTCGGTCAAAGAAAAGCCCAAAGCCGCCATTTCACGATGAAAAGCGCTGCGGTTGCCGCGGTTGGGGTCAACGATCAGCACCTCGGCACCATCGGCCGCATGGGCCTCAATGAAACCCGCCAGTTGCTTGGGGTGACTGCGTTCGTACAACACATCGCTGGCCACGATCAAATCAAAGCGCCCCAACCCTAGGTTGCTGCGCCCCCAGTTTCCGGTGACGTATGGCAATGACTGCATGCTGTTGAGCTTGAGGTTGGCCTTTAAAAAACCTTCTGTTAGAGGGTGGCAATCACTGGCGGTGATCCTGCCCTCTCGGCGATGAATCACCAAACTGGCCAAAGCCAACCCACAACCCATTTCTAAAATTCGCTTGTCAGCCAATACCCAACCTTGCATCAAATCCGCTAGCTTTTGGGCCGATGGCCACAGCAAGCCAAACAAGGGCCAGCTGGCGGATGAAATTCCCGCCGCAAGTGCCAAGCCGTCTGGGTCGTGAAACTGTTGCCGATCCAGCAACGAGCGTATCTGCAAATCAGCCCCACCTGCCACACCCACGCTTTGAAACTTCACTTCGTAACCGGGCGTGGCTGGGGCATGGGCGGACATGGTCAAGGTCGCATCGGGGGTGGTGTGGGCAGCAAGGCACGCAAGGCTCTGGGACCCGCCTCATGCCCTTTGTCCGGGTAAGGTGCCAGCCTTAAGGCTTCGGCCATGTGCAGCGGTGTTGTCGGTACATGCAATGCAGCAAAGGGCAAGTCCATTTGTTGCAACTGCATCACCACGGGCTGCATCCTCTGGGGTGCCACAAGGTGCATGGTTTTGGCGTCGTGCATGGCCATAAATTCAGCCAACACTTGAGCATGCCAAGCCACAGTGTGTGCGCTCTCTTTTTTGGGTTTGTCTGACAAGCCAAAGCCCGGTAAATCAACTGCAACAGAGGGCGTATCAAGCCTGAGTGCCTCCAGATAGGCCGCGCTCCAGTCATCCGGGCCATGCAAAAAAACATGCATCTGCGCATGCGGTGAAATTTCAGTTCGGTTGTCCAGCCAATGCAGACGCAACCCATGCAAGGCAGGCAGACTCTGGGTAAAGCGCGACCAATGTGCGGGTAAGCCTAAGCTGTGAATCACGGCGGTGCTTGCATCGTTCAAACGCAGGGCATCTTCACGCAGCGGCTCTTTTTGCGCACTGACCAGCGTGCGTCGTTGCTCAAAAAATGTTTGTAACACCGCTGCGCATTCGTGCGCCAAAACGCCGCCGGTGATCTGGGTGTGGTGGTTGAGTTGGGTCTGCGAAAACACATTCAGCACCGAGCCAGCCGCGCCAGTTTTGGGCTCGGTGGCGCCATACACCACGCGCTGTAATCGGGCATTCAATGCGGCACCGCTGCACATGACACAAGGCTCTAAGGTCACATACAACGTGCATTCGTCCAAGCGGTAATTGCCAAGGTTCCCTGCGGCGGCCCGCAAGGCGGTCAATTCGGCATGGGCGCTGGGGTCGTGGCTGTGTATGGGGCTGTTGTGCCCCGTGGCAATCACTTGGCCATGGTGCACCACCACGGCCCCAACGGGCACCTCACCCGCAAGGGCTGCCGCCCTGGCCTGCGCTAAAGCCAGCTGCATAAAGCCTTGATCTATGACGCTTTGTGCATCGCTCATGGGGCGTTGACCAGCCCTAAGCGAACCATCCAAGTCGCCAAGGCCTGTTCTAGATACGTGCCTTGGCTGTACATGGCGTACAAGGCAGCGTGCGACTCAGGTCGATGTTGGTTGAGTTTGAGCTTGCACTGCAACGCTGTGATGCGCAGCTCAAACGCCACAATGCCGTGCAGCATCTTGGTTTGAAACTCGCCATCCAGGCCGCGCCATTGCGCGGCATAAGCGGGTTCATGGTCGGCAATCAATTGTTTGAGCAAGGCATCTTTGGCGTGTGGGTCTTCGATCAGCCTAGCCTCTACACGGACATGCACCGCCAGATAATTCCAGGTCGGCACACGCGCAAGGTCTGGATAAACCTGAGGCGACAAATAAGCCTGAGGCCCAGTGAAAGTGACCAAGGCATGGGGACGGGACTGTAAGTAACGCCAATGCGGATTGACTCTGGCGCAGTGCCCCAACAAAACGTCTTGACCCTCACGCTGGGTCAGATGCAAGGGCAGATGTGACACAAAAGGAAAACCCTCATCGTCTTGGCTGATCAAGCTCGCCAACGGATGCTCACGCATCACAAGATGCGCGTGGGCCTTGTCTTTGGCTTTGAATTGAGGAGGCAGGTACATGGTGGTCAATGCACCACGCAAGCGCAAGTGCGTTAGAAGCGGCGCTTGACGGGGCCGGTGTTGGGGCCTTTGCCTTCGATGTGACGGAAGGTCACACGGGCTTTGTTCATGTCGTAAGGAGAAAGTTCAACCGTGACCTTGTCGCCTTCGATGATGCGAATGCGGTGCAGGCGCATCTTGCCAGCGGTGTAAGCGATCAGGGAGTGACCGTTTTCTAGGGTGACGCGGTAACGTGAGTCGGGCAAGACTTCGGTCACGACACCCTTCATTTCGATCATTTCTTCTTTGGCCATGTACTCAGTATTCTCTAATTTTAAAAATCAAGCCCAAGACGGGCAACCAATCCAAACAACCCTTAATTGTAGGCCGTTTGGTTTTAGTCCTTATTCCCACTCAATCGTGGCCGGTGGTTTGCTCGACACGTCGTAGGTCACGCGGTTGATGCCACGCACT
>CAIMWY010000033.1 GCA_903845315.1 uncultured Burkholderiales bacterium | reverse complement strand
GATGGCCGCATGGGCTGGGACGAGTTGTTTGTGCGCCGTGGCTACCCCACGTATGTGATCGACCAAGTCTCGCGCGGACGCTCGGCCGCCAACCCCTCGGCCATCGTGCAAGTCAAAGCAGGCAAGGCCAACGCAGACGCTTTGCCGCAGGTGTTTGGGGCCTCACAAGAAGGCGCGTGGGCCATCTTCCGCTTTGGCGCCAAGTACCCCGAAGTCTTCCCGGGCATGCAGTTTCCGCTGGAAGCACAAGGCGAGTTTTTCAAACAAATGGTGCCCGACTGGCTCAACGCGCTGCCCACCCCGAACCCCACGGTGCCTGCGCTGTCGCAACTCGCGCAACAGCTCAAAGGCGCGGTGCTGATGAGCCATTCGCAGTCGGGCATTTTTCCGTTCCAAACGGCAGCGCTGGACACACGGGGCATCCAAGGCATCGTGGCGGTCGAGCCCGGTGCCTGCCCCGATCCCAAAGCCGACCTCAAGCCCTACTTGGGCATGCCCATCTTGGTGGTGTGGGGCGACTATGTGGAACTTTCTCCGCGCTGGGCGCCCCGCCTGAAGCTGTGCCGCGAATTTGTCGCCGCCGTCAACCAAGCAGGCGGCAAAGCGCAGCAAGTTGAACTGGCCCAAGTCGGCTTACCCGGCGCTTCGCACATGCTGATGCAAGACAAACACAGCCTGCCAATTGGCCACTGGTTGGCCAATTGGATGGACCAAAACATCCGTCCATAAATCCAGCCCTTCGATTTCTCAAAACTTGACCTAACCCCTGACAAGAGACCTCCCGTGACCGACACCAAAATCGACATCTACAACCACGTCATGCCACCCGCTTATGTGGAGCTGGTCAAGCAACACGGCAAAGAGCCGGGCATGATCAAACGCATGAGCAATTTGCGCATGCTCTGGGACATGCCCGCCCGTGTGGAGATGCTCAAGGGCTTTCCCGGTGTGCAGCAAGTCATCTCGCTGGCTGTGCCCTCCCCCGAGATGCTGGGCGGGCCCGATGTCTCACCCGGCTATGCCCGTGTGGCCAATGAAGGCATGGCCGAGATTTGTCGCCAGTGGCCCGAGACCTTCCCCTACTTTGTGGCCTCGCTGCCCATGAACAACCCCGAAGCTGCGCTGCAAGAAATGGACTACGCCATTGAAAAGTTGGGCGCCAAGGGCGTGCAGGTTTTGACCAGCGTGAACGGCAAAGCCTTGGACGAGCCCGAGGTGTTCAAGATCTTCGAGCGCATCACCAACGTGCACCACATGCCCGTGTGGATGCACCCCACACGCCCGGGCAGCCGCGCTGACTACCCCAACGAGGACAAATCGAAATACGAAATTTGGCAGGTCTTGGGCTGGCCCATGGAGACCAGCGTGGCCATGTCACGCATGGTGTTCTCAGGCTTGCTCGAGCGCTTGCCCAATTTGCGTTTGATCACCCACCACTGCGGCGGCATGCTGCCTTATTTTTCAGGCCGTGCCGAAACCCTGTGGGCCCAGTTGGGCAGCCGCAGTGTGGATGGGTCTGAGGCCGATGTGCTGAAAAGTTTGTCCAAGCCCCCCATCGAATACTTCAAGATGTTCTTTGGCGACACGGTGCTGGGCGGCTCCAGCTCTGCCCTGCGCTGTGGCCTCGATTTTTTTGGCGCCGACAAAGTGGTGTTTGCCAGCGACTGTCCGTTCGATCCGGAAGAAGGTCCGATGTTCATCCGCGAAGGCATTCGCTCGATCGAAGACTTGAAGCTCGACAAAGAAGATGCCCGCAAACTCTACTTCGGCAACGCCTACAAACTGCTGGGCTTGTCCCACCTCGGCTAAGAAAGGACACACGCATGCAACGCACCTTGAAACAACTGTGTCTCGTCGCAGGCTTGCTCGCGGGCAGCTTCGCGGCACAGGCCTTCCCTGAGCGCACCGTCACCTTGGTGGTGCCCTTCACACCGGGCAGCGGCAGCGACATCATTGCGCGCATCATCGCGCCCAAGCTCAGCGAGCGCTGGAAGCAAGCGGTCATCGTCGACAACAAAGCCGGGGCCAGCGGCAACATCGGTGCCGAAGCCGCGGCCAAAGCCGCGCCCGACGGCCACACCTTGCTGATGGCCATCAACACCCTCACCATGGCGCCCAACCTCTACAAGCGGGTGCCGTTTGACCCCACCACCGACTTCACCCCCGTCATGAAAATGGCGGTGGCTAACTTTGCCATCGTGGTCCACCCCAACATCGGCGCGGCCGATTTACCGGGCGTCATCGCCCTGGCCAAAGCCAAACCCGGGCAAATCAACTTTGGCTCACCCGGCAACGGCACACCCCACCATTTGGCGATGGAGTTGATGAAGCAGCAGCTCGGCTTTGACATGCTGCACGTGCCCTACCGCGGCATCAGCAACGCCACCACCGACTTGATGGGTGGGCAAGTGCAACTCATGTTCGCCAGCGTGCATTCCATGCTGCCGCATGTGCGCTCGGGGCGCTTGCGCATGCTCGCGTCCACCGGCGCCACGCGTTCTGCTGTCACGCCCAACGTGCCCGTGTTTCGCGAGTACGGCATCGAGTTCATGGACGCGGTCGACGCGTGGTACGCCGTGTTGGCCCCCGCCAAAACCTCGCCCGAATTGGTGAAAACTTTGCACCGCGATGTGAGCGCGGTGCTCGCCTTGCCTGAGGTGAAAGAGCAAATGGCCGCGCAAGGCTTGGTCATTCAAATCAGCAGCCCCGAGCAATTGGGCAGCTTGATCCAGTCCGACTCCGCGCGTTGGAAAAAAACCATTGCCGACGCCAAAATACCCGTCGAGTGATCAGCTCGCCCACAGAAATAATTTTCAACAGGAGACAACACCATGAAACGCAGACACCTACTCAACGGCCTCGCCGCAGGCGCCACCAGCTTGGCACTCAACCCCACTTGGGCGCAATCTTTGGGCTACCCGAATCGCCCCATCAAAATCATCGTGCCCTTTGCTGCCGGTATTTCACCCGATGTGGTGGCCCGACTGATTGGCGACAAACTGAGCATCGCGTTGGGTCAACCGGTGGTGATCGACAACCGTCCTGGCGCGGGCGGCATGATTGGCGCCGAAGCCGCTGTCAACAGCCCCGCCGACGGCTACAACCTGTTGTTCAGCGTCAAGGCCGTGCACGCCATTGCGCCCAATGTCTACAAGAGCGCCAAGTACAACCCGCCACGCGACTTCAAAGCCGTGAGCCAAATATTGTTGGTGCCCCATGTGCTGACTGCTGCGCCCAATGCCCCCTTCAACACCATAGCCGAATTGGTGGCCTACGCCAAGGCCAACCCCGGCAAGGTCGACTACGCATCTCTGGGCATTGGCTCGCAGCCCCATGTGGCCATGGAGGCTTGGGCCCAGCGCTTGGGCATCAAGCTCAACCACATTCCCTACAAAACCAACCCATCGCCAGACGTGATGAGTGGCGTGGTGAGCCTGTCCATTGAGGCCTCCACCACCGCCATTCCGCTCATCACCTCGGGCAAGGTCAAGGGCTTGGCCATCTCGGGTGCCGAGCGCATTGCCAGCTTGCCCAATGTGCCCACCATGACCGAGTTCGGCGCCAACCTCGACGTCAACGGCGTGATTGGCAGCTCGTGGCACGGCATCTTTGCGCCCACCGGCACACCCGACGACATCATCGCCAAGCTCAACACCGAAATCGTCAAGATTGTGAAGCTGCCCGAAATCCAAGCCCGCATGCGCGCGCTCGGCCTCACCCCCACCGGCACCTCGTCAGCAGCCATGACCACCGTGGCGGCAGCGGACTATGCGTTTTGGGGGCAGATGGTGCGCGAGTTCGACATCAAGGTCGAATAAGGCTCACGACTTCCAGATCGACTTGAGCTTGTCCACCCAACCCTTGGTGGGCTCGCTCGCAGGCGTCTGCGCCGGCACGTGAGCGCCATCGGCGCTCTGAGCCGGTGCTGCCGGGTCGGTGTGGTGACCCAGATGAAAGTGACCGTGCAACAAGTTGTGCAAGGTCTCGCGGCTGAGCAGCGACTTGCTGTGGTCTGCGCCAAACACTTTCTCCCGAATGTTCAGCGCACGCTCATGCAGTGCCTTGGCCGACAGCACGTCTCCCAAGTGATGCCGTGCACGCGCCAAGCCGTGCAAGGCATCGGCCATGGAGTGGTGCTCCACACCGAAACGGTTTTGAATGATGTCGATCGATTGCTGGTGCAACTTTTCAGCTTCGGAATGATCGCCCAAGGCGTGCTTCAAATTGCCCAGGCTGTGGTAAGCACGTGCCGTGAGCGGATGGTTTGCGCCAAGCGTCTCGCGTTTGATGACCAAAGAACGCTCCAACAGCTCTGCCGCCTCCTCATGCCCACCCGCCTTGACTTTGAGGTTGCCCAGTCCGTGCAAGGAACGCGCCGTGTGCGGATGGTCGGCTCCGAGCTTGCGCTCTCGGATGGCCAAGGCCTGCATATGCAACAACTCTGAATCTTCCAAGGCGCCCCGGTCGTTGAGCAAATGCGCCAAACCATGCATCGAACTGGCCGTGTGCGGATGGTCGTCACCCAACTTATCTTTGCGGATCGACAAAGCCGAATGGTGCAACGACTCCGCCAAATCAAGGTGCCCCTTGTCGTGCAACAAATTGGCCAAGCCCTCCATCGAGTGCGCGGTGTGGATGTGGTCGTCGCCAAACACTTTCTTGCGAATGTTCAAGGCTTTTTCATGCAGTTCGTGCGACTGGTCGTGGTCGCCCAAGTCATGCAACACAGTGGCCAAGCCGTGCAAAGAATGGGCTGTGTGCGGATGCTCATCCCCCAGTGCGTTTTGGCGAATGCGCAGCGCTCTGTGGTGCAAGTCGTGTGCATCGTCGTAATGCCCTTTTTCATGCAACAGCGACGCCAAACTGTGCAAGGAGTGGGCCGTCTGCGGGTGGTCAGCGCCGAGCATGCTTTCGCGAATCGCCAGAGAGCGCTGGTGCATGTGCGTGGCGTCGTCATGCTCGCCTTGGTCGTGCATCAAGCCCGCCAAACCGTGCATGGTGTTGGCCGTGTGCAAATGCCCTGAGCCCAAGACCGACTCAAAGATCAACAAGGACTCTTGGTAGTGCTTGTTGGCTTCGTCAAAGTCGCCCTGGTGTCTGAGCAAATTGGCGAAGTTGCTCAAAGTGGCTGCGGTGCTGCGGTGGTCCGCACCAAACACCCGGCTCTTGATCTCCAGCGATTGCTTGTACAGCTCCATGGCCTTGTCGAACTCGCCCTGTGCGCTGAGCAAGTTGGCAAAGTTGTTCAAGGTCGCCGCGGTGTCTGGGTGGTCAAAACCCACCACCTCTTCTTGCACTTCCAACGCCATCAGGTAGAGCTTGGCCGCCAAGTCCCACTCCCCGGTGTCAGTCAACACATTGGCCAGCCCTTGCAAAGACTGCGCGGTGTGGGCGTGGTTCACACCCAAAGCGATCGAACGAATTTCCAGCGCCCGCTCATGCAACACGCGGGCGGCTTCGTACTGACCCAAATCGCTGGTCAAGTTGGCCAAGGCGTACACCGCATGCGCGGTCAAAGGATGCCCGGGACCCAAGGTGCGTTCGCGAATGTCCAAGGCTTGTTCCAACATGACCTTGGCTTCTTCGAACTTGCCTTGGTCACACAACAACACCGACAAACCATTGAGGTTTTGCGCGATGTGCGGGTGGTCATGCCCCAAAATCGACTCGCGTATGCGCAGCGATTTTTTGAAATACGACTCCGCCTCTTCAAAGCGGCACAAGTCATTGAGCAAATGCGCCAAGCCCTGCAAGGCATGCGCCGTGTGCAGGTGGTTGTCCCACTTGAGCTTGTCTTCGTAAATACTCAACGAACGTCGACACATTTGCTCGGCCTCTGCATATTGGCCTTTGAAGCGCAGCAAGTTGGCCAAGTTGCACAAGGCTGCCGCCGTGTCGGCGTGGTCTGCGCCACGTTGTTTTTCAAAAATCTCTAAGGCGCGCCGCTGCAAAACTTCGGGCTCGTCGTAGTTGCCGCGCAGCTCCAACAAAATCGCCAAGTTGTTGAGCGTCACCGCCGTGTCGGTGTGGTCTACGCCCAAGGTTTGCTCGCGAATTTCAAGCGCTTGGCGGTAGAGCTTTTCAGACGCGTCGTACTCGCCCATGTCTTTGAGCAAGTACGCCAAATCATTGATGGCATTGGCCGTTTGCGCATGCACAGGCCCGAGCGACTGCTGGTAAATCTCCAACGAACGCTCAAAATAAGGTTTGCACTGTGCGTACTGTCCTTGTTCGCGCAACAGATGCGCCAAGCTCGAGAGTGTTTGCGCCGTCAGCGCCGTGTCTTGCGCGTGCCGAGGCAACTCGCACACTGCCAAGCTGTTGTGCAGCAATGACAGCGCCTCTTCAAACTGCCCCAGCTGCTTGCGCACATTGGCCAAATTGTTTTGTGCCACCACCTGCTCGGAATGGCCCGAGCCCCACAGCGATTGCACCACCTCGATCACGCGCAGGTAAATGCCCACACAGTGTTGCCAGCGGCCAGCGTGGCGCAAGAACAGCCCCAAGGTATTCAACGCGGCACAATGGTCTTCGCTGACCTGCCAGTGTGCCGTCATGGGCAAAAGCGGCGCCAAGCAGTCGAGCACCTCCAGCTGATAGGCAGAGACCGCAAAGCGTTGGTACTCGGCCCATAAAAAGTCAGCCAACCGTGTGGCTGCTGCACCGTCCAGCGCGTAGTCACCGCCCTGCGCCAACAGCCAGGCCTTGATGTCCGGGCTTCGCCACGCCAATTGCCCAGCGTTTTCCACCACGATGGGGTCGAGCTCATGCAACATCTGTTCAAGCGCACTGCGATCAAGGTGCAACACATCGCACACCAAGGTCAAGGGCACTCGCTCGGGGCCAGCGCACAGCACACCCAAGATGGGTTTCAGGGTTTTTTGATAAAACCCAATGTCTGGAAACGATTCTTTGAAAACTTCGGAAATATCAGTGGCATTCATGGCAAACAAACAGCATCTGTGACAGGCCTCAAGATGGACCGATGAGTCTTTTTACCCGCCCCAGACGCGCAAACCTTGCAGTAGCTTTCGCTGCACCCAGCCACGCAAATTCAAGGTTCACAAAGCCAACAAGGCATCGCGTAAACCCTCGGTTCCAAACAGGGTTTGGGCATCCAAGCCAGGCGGGAGTTGCGGCCACTGTGGACGCAGCACAAATTGCTTGGCCGTGCCGAGCTCTCGCATCAACTCATCGGGTGCGTTGAACCAAATTTGCTGGGTGCCCGGTGTGTTGACTTTGCCGGCTCGGGCCCAGTCGCTGCTGGGTTGCAGCGTGAACGACCGTCCTTCCAAGCTCAGTTGCAACTCGGTGCGCTGACGGAAAAAATCCAACCAGGTGTTAGACCCCTCTTGCCGCGCATCTGGCTTGACGATCAACAGCGCCTTCATCTGGCCGCCCAAGGAGGCAAATGCCAAGGTCACGATGGCGCTGCTGCCCGCCTGTCTGCGTGATGCAAAGGCCAGCCGCTGCCCACCCGACGAAGCCTCGAGCCGCCATCGGGGCAAAAAGGCCACCACGTTCTCGCTGGTGGTGTCGACCTTCCAAGCTTGCCGCAAATGCTCGGGCACCAACATCACCTTGCCCGGGTCGGTCATCAGGGCTTGGTCCAACAGCAAGCGGTTGACGCCCATGGCGTCCATGTATTTGCCCAACACCGCCGAAATTTTTTGGGTCTGCACTGGGTCTAAACCGTTGTCTTGACCCCGAAACTGATGCACCCCATATTGGCCGCCCACTTGCACCTTGCGCTCCACGCCGCCCAAGAAACTGTAGGCACACGAGGAGAAGCACTTGCCCTGCCACTTCGGCTCTTTCAACACCGAATCCACACCGTCCAACTTGGCCGGCAAATACGTGTTGAAGCCTCGCGCACGGATGAACTGCCCCAGTCGCAAGCCACCCATCAAGTCCCCACCCAAGCTTTGAAACACCACCGTGGTGCCGCGTGGCAAGTCGCCCACAAATTGGGCCAACAGGTCTGAGCTTTGTCGTTCAATCTGGCCTTGCGCCAAGATCAAGTCACCACTGCCCAACTCAGCCGGCGCACGCCAACAGGCTGCGCCCTCGCTGCTGCTGGGTGCGGTGTCTGTGCAGCGTTCTAGCTTGCTAAAGCTCATGCCCACCGCATCGGCGGCCCAAGCGCCGGGCAGCCACATCAGACACACCAGCAGCAAGCCAAGACCCGCGCGTTCAACGCTCGCGGAACGCATTCTCTTTCATGCCAACAATGGGCTTGAGCAAGTAGTTGAGCACGGTCTTGTTGCCCGTGATGATGTCCACTTGGGCCTGCATACCCGGAATGATGGGCAACTTTTTCCCCAGTGAATTCATCACCGAGGTTTGCGTCTCTATGCGTGCAATGTAGTAATACACCGTTTGCCCGCGCTCTTCACGCGACACCGCATCGGCTGAAATTTGCGTGACCTGTCCCGACATCGAACCAAAAATCGAATAGTCGTAGGCCGAAATCTTCACATTGGCGCTTTGACCAATCTTCACAAAGCCAATGTCTTGGGGCCGCACCTGGGCTTCCACCACCAGCACATCGTCAGACGGCACCAACTCCAGCACCGCCTCGCCCGGCTTGATCACGCCGCCCAGTGTGGTCACCAGCACACGGTTGACCACGCCCTTCATGGGGGCGCGCACATAGGTGCGCTCCACCCGGTCGGCCAGGGCAGGCAAGGCCTTGCGCAGCGGGTTTAACTCCATCGCGGTTTTGGCCAACTCGGACGAAGCCTCGGTTTTGGCTTGGCGCTTGAGCGACTCCAACTTGCCACGCGCTTCATCCACACGCGCTTCGGTGCGAATGCGCTCGAGTTGTGGCTCAAGCCCCCGATCGACCAAACGCTTGATGATCTCCAACTCAGACGAAGCATTTTTAAGTTGGTTTTCAATCACCGTCGTGTCGGCGCGTAAGCGCATCTTGCGGTTGTAAAACTCGGCGCGCTCAATGGCCACATAGTCTTTGGCCATGTCGCTGAAGTCGGGGGTGAACACCAATTCTTTGCCTTCCACCTCCGCCTGCAAGCGTGCTTCCTTGGCCATCAAAGACAGCACTTGCTGCTTCTTGCTCTCAAAGTCAGCGCCAAACTGTGTGGGCGACAAATTGACCAACACTTGGCCCGATTGGACCAAGTCGCCCTGCTTGACGTTGATTTTTTGAACAATGCCACCCTCTTGGTTTTGCAGCACCTGCATCTTGGCCGACGGAATCACGCGGCCTTCCGAGTGCGTCACCTCGTCCACCGACGACATGCCGGCCCACACCAACACCACCACCACCAAGATCAAGATGGCATTGATCAACACAAACGAGGCCTTGTGCGGCTGACCTAGGCGGGCGTGGGTGATGCCCGGCGTGTCTGCGCTGGTGGTGTCGCGCTGCGACAAACCCAACATGCGTTTGAAAAACTTCACAACAGAAAACATCAAGCCGTCGCCCTGTAACCAAAATTGTCTGGGCTCGGTGCGTCTGCACCACTGGCCAACGATTCAGACAAGGACCCGGCTTGCGGTGCCTGTGCCTGTTTGCTCTTTAAAAAGTCAGACTTGGGACCTTGCGCCACCAAACGACCTTGGTCCAGCACCAACACATGGTCGATCAACTCAATGATCGAGGCTCGGTGGGTGATCACCACAATCGTTTGGTTGATCAACTGCGCCTTCAGGCGCTCGATCAGGGCTTTCTCGCCGGGCAAGTCCATCGCGCTGGTGGGCTCGTCCATCAACACAATCGGTGGCTTGCTCACCAAGGCGCGCGCAATCGTGATGGCCTGCTTTTGCCCACCCGACAGACCTTCACCACGCTCTTTCAACCGCAAACCATAGCCTTGCGGGTGCTGAGAAATAAAGTCGTGCACCCCCGCCAGCTGAGACGCTTCCAAAATATCTTGGTCGCTGGGGTTGGCGCCACCAATGGCGATGTTTTGTTTGACCGTGCCGGTGATCAACCACACATCTTGCATCACCGTGCCCACATTGCGACGCAAGTCGGCCAAGTCGATTTGGCGAATGTCCACGCCATCGATCAGGATCGATCCCTCATCGGGTTGGTACAAGCCCAACATCAACTTGGCCAAGGTGGACTTGCCAGAGCCCACCTTGCCCACCAAGGCCACGCGTGCGCCTGGCTCGATCTTGAAAGAAATATTTTGCAAGCCGTGTTCGGTTTGCTCGGGGTAGTTGAAGCTGACGTTGCGAAACTCAATCGAGCCTTGCCAGTTGTCTCGGCTCATGTAGGCCGAGTTGGGCTTGTGGTCGCGGGGCTGTTGCATCAACGACGAGAGCGACTTGTAGCTGGCGATGGATTGGTTGATGCGTGTCAGCAACTGCGACAACTGCGCCAACGGCGCAATCGAGCGGCCCGACAACATCGAACACGCCACGATGGCGCCCGAGCCAATCATGCCGTTTTGCGTCAGGTACACCCCCATGGTCACCGTGCCCACCCACACCAGCTGGTTGGAGAAATTCGACATATTGCCGGCGAACTGGGCCAACATGCGCGTCTTCAAGCCAATCGCCGATTGGTGCGCGATCACATCTTGCCAACGACGGCGCATGATCGAGCCTGCGCCTATCGCCTTGATGGTCTCAATGCCCTGCAAGGTTTCAATCGCCACCGAGTGTTTGGTTTGCCCGTCTTCATAACTGGTCTGTGTCAGCTGCTTCATGCGCGGCTGAATCAGCAAGCTGGTGCCCACCACCAGAGGGATGGCCATCAAAGGCACGATCACCAAGGGGCCGCCAATGCTCCAAATCACAAACAAGAACAACACCGCAAACGGAATGTCAATCAAGGTGGTCAGCGTGGCCGAGGTCATGAACTCGCGCAGGGTTTCAAACTCGCGCAAGGAGTTGGCAACCGAACCAATCGGCCCCTTGCGAGAGCTCAACTCCATGTCGATCACCTGCTCAAACAAGGTGTCGGCAATCACCATGTCGGCCTGTGCGCCGGCCACGTCCAAAAAGTAAGCGCGCAAACTGCGAATCACAAAATCGCTGATGAAGATGATGAACACCCCAATCAGCAGCGCCACCAAAGTTTCCATCGCGCCGTTGGGCATGACCCGGTCGTACACGATCATCGAAAACCCCGAGGTGGCCAAGGCAAACACATTGGTCAGCAAAGCGGCCAACGCCACTTGCAAGTAAATGTGTTTGGCCGCGAACAAGGGCCCAAAAAACCAATGGCCGTAGCGGCCAGGGTGAGTTTTGGAGTCGCCCTCGCTCAACTTCATCGGCGCTTCCAACACCACCAAACTGCCGGTGTAGAGCGAGGCCAGCATGCGCGGCGTCAACTCAAACGGGCGCTCGTTTTGGTCTGGCGCATACATGAGCATCGGGTGCTCTTCGTTGCGCGGCAAAATGGCCGCTGCAAAGCCCTGCTCGGTGCGCAAAATTGTGGGTTTGTCTAAGCTCAACACGGCTTCGAGCGAGAGTTTTTTCTCCTCACAGCGCAAGCCCAAACTCTCGAGTGCTTCCAGCGCTTCGTCAAAAGTCCAAGGCCCTGGCATGCGCGCCACACGTGCGCGCAGCGAGGCGGCAGACATGGGCTTTTCGAAATTTTCCAAGACCCAAAGAATGCACAACTCAATCGGGTCTTGGGGGGCCTGCTTTTGTCTTTCCCCAGCAGGCGTGATATCAATTGCCATCGTGTGTTCAGTCGCGCGCGTTCAGCGAAGCCAGTGTGTTGAGTTCAAACATCTTATCAAGCTCTGCCGTCAAATGAAGCAGTCGATAGCGAACCAAAGCTCTATCGGCCATCGCATCGATCAGGTCACGGCCCGACATGAACAAACTCTCTTGCACCGTGATCAAGTCCAGCAACGACCCCTTGTTGAAAGAGAACTGCTCGCGCACCGCACGCATCGAGTCAATCGCCGACAAGGCCGACACCTTGCGCGCTGCAATCAATTCGTCGTTGTTGCG
>CAIMWY010000032.1 GCA_903845315.1 uncultured Burkholderiales bacterium | reverse complement strand
GTGCGCGTTGGCGGCGACAAGTTTGATGAGGCCATCATCAACTACATCCGCCGCAATTACGGCATGCTCATTGGTGAGCCCACCGCCGAAGCGATTAAGAAAAAAATTGGTTCTGCATTCCCGGGCTCGGAAGTGAAAGAGATGGAAGTGCGGGGCCGCAATCTCTCTGAAGGCGTTCCGCGCAGCTTCACGATTTCTAGCAATGAAATTTTAGAAGCCCTGACGGATCCGCTGAACAACATTGTCTCGGCGGTGAAAAACGCGTTGGAGCAAACGCCCCCAGAACTCGGCGCTGATATTGCCGACCGCGGCATGATGATGACAGGTGGCGGCGCTTTGCTGCGCGACTTGGACCGGTTGTTGGCGGAAGAAACTGGCCTTCCGGTACTGATTGCCGAAGACCCCTTGACCTGCGTGGTGCGGGGTTGCGGAATTGCGTTGGAACAAATGGAACACTTGGATTCCATCTTCACTAACGAATAAGAACCAACAGCAGCCATGGCCCTGGCTCCGCTAGGTAGAGAACCCCCTCCCTTATTCAGACAAGGCCCGTCGGCCTTGTCAAAACTTATTTTCTTTAGCGCATTGGCGCTTTTTTTGATGGTTGCCGACGTGCGCTTTCAAATGATGCAGCCTTTGCGCACGGTTTTAGCCACCGTGATTTACCCCTTCCAGTGGTTGGCGATGCGCCCTGTCTTATTGGTGCAAGAGGTCGACTCTTGGGCGATTTCTTTGGGAGAAACAGAGCAAGACCGTGAAATTTTGCGGACGAAACTCACCTTGCAATCACAACGCGCTTTGCAGGTGGACCAGCTGACTTTAGAAAATCGCCGACTGCGCGATTTGTTAGAGCTCAAAGGACGCCCTGGCGTTGCTGGCATTGCTGCTCAAGCGATTTATGACGCTGCCGATCCGTATTCTCGAAAAATTATTTTAGATAAAGGTTCTCTGCAGGGCCTCGCATTAGGCGCCCCTGTGATTGATGACTTGGGTGTGCTGGGTCAGATTACCCGTTTGTACCCTTTAACCAGCGAAGTGACCTTGATCACGGACCATGACCATGCCACGCCCGTGCTGAATGCGCGCACCGGCGCACGTGGGGTGGCTTACGGGGAAAACTCGATCCATGCCGATGCGATTGAGTTGCGATTTATGGCGGCAAATGCCGACGTCGCGGTGGGTGACTTGCTGACTACCAGCGGTGTGGATGGCGTATATCCGCCGGGCCTGCCGGTTGCACGGGTTGAAAAGGTAGAACGCAGCACCACCGACGTGTTTGCCCGTATTTACTGCATGCCGCTGGCATTGGTGGCAGGCGCGGGACATGTATTGGTTCTTGCGCCCTTATCTCCAGCAATTGAACCCCGACCTGCGAGTGAGCCGCTTGCAGTGGTTTCAAAACCAAGGGGCCGCCGATGATCATGCGTCCGGGCCAGCAGTTGCTGCTGCAAGCGAACCCATTTTTTATTTGGGCCACTCTTTTTGCGGCGTTGTTTGCCAACATGTTGTTCAATATGTTGTTGTGGGGACGCAGCGCCTGGGTTCCCGACATCTTGTCAGTGGTTTTGGTCTTTTGGACGGTGAACCAGACTTTGCGCGTTGGCGTAACAGCCGCCTTCATTTTTGGTCTCTTCATGGATGTTTACCAAGGCGGCTTATTGGGTCAGCACGCC
>CAIMWY010000031.1 GCA_903845315.1 uncultured Burkholderiales bacterium | reverse complement strand
GGCGAGTGTGGCCCTGGTCAACAACGCCCAGCGCGAACACCAAGAGTTCATGGCCACGGTGCAAGCAGTAGCGCTAGAAAACGGGGCCGCCATCAGCGCTTTGCCTGCGACTGGCGTGGCTGTGTTTCCTGCGCACGATGCCTACACGCCCTTGTGGCAAAGCTTGGCAGGTGCGCGCCGCTGCATGCGCTTTGCCATGCGTGTCTCACATCCGGGTGAGGCCCCTGCCGAGGTGGCGTTGCGCGAGGCTGTCTGGACAAATGACCACTGGGCGATTGAAGTGCAAACGACTGCGGGCCTCATGACCACACAGTTGCACATTGCCGGTCGCCATAACGTGGGCAATGCCTTGGCCGCCTCGGCATGCGCCTTGGCCGCGGGCGTGTCGCTGGACGTGATTGCCCAGGGTTTATCGACTTTCGAGCCGGTCAAAGGCCGCTCGCGTGCCTTTGGCGTGGTGTGCCAAGGCCAGTCCATCACGGGTGTGGACGACACCTACAACGCCAACCCCGACTCGGTGCGCGCGGCCATTGAGGTGCTGGCCGAGTTGCCAGGACCCCATTTGCTGGTGTTGGGTGACATGGGCGAGGTAGGCACACAAGGTCCCGAGTTCCACCAAGAGGTGGGCGCCTATGCGCACGCCTCTGGAATCGAACACCTGCTGTGTTTGGGAGAGTTGGCGGCTTTCAGTGCGCAAGCGTATGGCCCAAGCGCACAGCACTTTTCACACATCGACGCCTTGAAGGCGCAGGTTGTACAACACCTGCCACACCTGGGCAGCGTGTTGGTCAAAGGCTCGCGCTTCATGAAGATGGAGCGCGTGGTCGATGCCATTCAAACCTGCGACGAGCGCATAACCCACAAGGAATCCACCCCATGCTGCTGATGCTGGCCCAATGGCTGCAAACTCTGTCACCGGAGTTTGGTTACTTCCGTGTGTTCCAGTACCTCACCTTCCGTGCAGTGATGGCCGCGGTGACAGCCCTGATGATCGGCTTGATTGCTGGCCCCGCCGTGATTCGTCGCTTGGCAGCATTGAAAATTGGTCAACCCATCCGCGAATACGCGATGCAAAGCCACTTGGTCAAAAGTGGCACACCCACCATGGGCGGGGTGTTGATCCTGATTGGCATCGCCGTCTCTACCTTGTTGTGGGCTGACTTGAGCAACCGCTTTGTCTGGATTGTGATGATCGTGACCTTTGGTTTTGGCGCCATTGGTTGGGCCGATGACTGGCGCAAGGTGGTGCGCAAAGACCCCGAAGGCATGCCATCGCGCGAAAAATACCTCTGGCAATCGCTCATCGGTCTGTTGGCTGCGCTGTATCTGGTGTTCAGCATTTCCGAAAGTAGCAACTTTCGGGTGCTGGAGTTGTTCTACACCTGGGTCAAGTCTGGTTTTGATGTGAGTCTGCCGCCTAAAGCGGGTTTGCTGCTTCCCTTCATCAAAGAAGTGAGCTATCCGCTGGGCGTGTTTGGTTTTGTGATCTTGACCTACTTGGTGATCGTGGGATCAAGCAATGCAGTGAATTTGACCGACGGCCTCGACGGCTTGGCCATCATGCCGGTGGTGATGGTGGG
>CAIMWY010000030.1 GCA_903845315.1 uncultured Burkholderiales bacterium | reverse complement strand
CCCGAAGTGGCTTGGGTCGGCTTGACCGAAGACCAAGCCAAAGCCCAAGGCATCAAGGTCAAAAAAGGCCTGTTCCCTTGGAGCGCCTCCGGTCGCGCCATTGCCAACGGCCGTGACGAAGGCGTGACCAAGTTGCTGTTTGACGATTCTCCTGAGGCGCATGGCCACGGCAAGATCTTGGGCGGCGGCATGGTGGGCACTCACGCGGGCGACATGATTGGTGAAATCGCCCTGGCCATCGAGATGGGCGCCGATGCGGTGGACATTGGCAAAACCATTCACCCACACCCCACGCTGGGCGAGAGCATTGGCATGGCCGCAGAGGTGGCGCATGGCAGCTGCACCGACTTGCCACCGGGCAAGAAGTAAACCGCTTCACAGTGTAAAAATAAAAGCCGTCTCGCTGCAAAGCTTGGCGGCTTTTTCACACCTCATGCCTGTCCCACTGCTCTACACCTACCGACGTTGCCCGTACGCCATGCGAGCCCGCATGGCCTTGCTGCAAGCGGGTGTCGACTACCAAGCGCATGAGGTGTCTTTGCGCGACAAACCGCCTGCCATGCTGGCCGTGTCGCCCAAAGGCACCGTCCCCGTGCTGGTTCTTCCAAATGGCGCGGTCCTGGAGCAAAGCTTGGACATCATGCGCTGGACTTTCGAACAAACCGGCGACACAGACCATTGGTGGGCGAGGTCACAAACCGCCAAGAATGTGGCCTTACAACAAGCCTGTGACGGCCCCTTCAAACACCACCTCGACCGCTACAAATACCCTCAGCGATTTGCCGATGCAATCACGCGCGATCACCATCGTGAGCAGGCTGTTGCCTTGCTGCTCGAGCCTTTGGCACAACAACTGCACACCCAGCCGCAACTCGGCGGTGCCATGCCCTGCGCCGCAGACATCGGTATTTTTCCGCTTGTGCGCCAGTTCGCAGCCGTCGACCCTGTGTGGTTTGACGCCTTGCCGCTGCCTGCGTTACAGGCTTGGTTGGCGGGTTGGCTCAGAAGTGCGTTGTTTGAAGATGCGATGTTGAAGCTTGAAACAGGCCGCTGAACTTTCAGGAACTGGATGGCATCTTGGCTTTTAACTCTTGGGCTTTCTCCCGGGCCAACAACCCACCCAAGATATTGTTTTTAACCAGTTCGAGCTGTTGCCACTTTTGTGTCATGTCTAAGTCTTTGAATACCCCAGAAATGGTCAAACATGTCAGGCCGTGAATGGCGGCAAAGGCGGTCACCTCGGCATTGGCTCGCGCTTCAGGTGTGATGAGCTTTGCTGCGCACAAACCATCCAGTGATTGCCTGAGCATGGCATAGGGGTTAGATGGCAAGTCCGCCGCTTGCATAAATCGGGTGGCTGAAGCTCTGCCGTGGGGCCCAAACATCAGCTGAAACAAAGCAGGGTGATCCAAGCCAAACTGAAAATATGCGTCGGCACCCGCTGAAAAATGCGCTAAGTTGAGCATACCCATGTCGGCATCACCCGGAGGATTCAATTGGGCGACACGCGCCATCCACAGCGCTCCCATTGCCACAAATCCATCGTCTGCGACAGCGCTTAACAATTCGGATTTGTCAGCAAAGTGACGGTATGCCGCACTGGGCGCCACGCCTAATGTGGTGGCTGCTTGGCGCAGAGAGAATCTTTCTGCGCCGTGCTCGGTGAGCATCTCCAGAGTCAGTATTTTCAAAGCCTGTGGCAAATCACCATAGTGGTAACTCTCGCGTATGGAAACAACAGAAATTGATTTGGTCATCCAATGATGATAGGTTCTGGATTGAATTACAAAGAACTAAAAAAAGATTGACAATTCTTTTAAAGAGTTATAAAGTTAACAATGTTCACATATCGTGACTACCACTGAGAAAGGAATCCTTGTATGAAGAAGTACCTGTACATCACTTGTATCAATGCCGTTGCCGCCCTGTTCTTGCACGCGGGTGTGGCTTTCGCACAAGCCAGCCCCGTTGGCTTGTGGCGCACGATTGACGAAAACACGGGCAAACCCCGTGGTGAAGTGCGCATCACTGAGAACAGCAACGGCCTCAGTGGACGTATCGTTCGCAGTCTGGCTGCTGATGCGTCAAAAGAAGCGACCACCTGCAAAGCCTGTACAGAGGACCGCAAAGACCAGCCGATGACTGGGCTTGAAATCATTCGTGGTGGCAAATTGGCTGCTGACGGTCAGTGGTACGAGGGCGGGGAAATTATGGATCCAGACAACGGCAAAACTTACCGCCTCAAGATTCGTTTGGCTGAGGGTGGCACAAAACTCAACTTGCGGGGCTATATCGGCCCGTTCTTTCGCACCCAAACTTGGGAGCGGGCCGAATGAATACCACGTCAAAAACCAATGGATATGCGCTGATCACGGGTGCGAGTAGCGGCATCGGCATGGCCCTGGCACATCTGATGGCCCAGCGCGGTCACAACCTGTTGCTCGTGGCACGCAGTGCAGACAAGCTTCAAACGCTGTCCAAGGCCTTGCAAGCCGCGCATGGCGTCAACGTCCACGCGCTGGCGTTGGATTTGGCCGTTCCCGGTGCCGCACAAACTTTGTACGACCACTGCCACCAGCAGGGGCTGGCGATCGACATCTTGGTGAACAACGCAGGCTTTGGCGACTACAAAACGGTGGTGGATGCCCAAGTGGATGTCTACCGCCAAATGCTTCAACTCAATGTGGTCACACTGACCGAGTTGACCTGCTTATTCGTCAAAGACTTCAAACGCCAGGGATATGGACGCATTGCCAACATCGGCTCGACGTCTGGCTTTCAGCCTTGTCCTGGCTTGGCCAGCTACGGTGCCAGCAAAGCTTATGTGATGCAGTTCACCGAGGCGCTCCACGCAGAGTTACAGGGTACCGGGGTCAGCGCCACGGTGATCAACCCCGGCATGACGGCCACTGGCTTTGTCGCGCGCGCAGAGATGGGCGGATCGGTTCTGGCGCAAGGCGGCTTGAGTGACGCCAACGATGTGGCACGTGCTGTCTACGATGCCATGATGGCTGGCGAGATGAACCGCGTGGTGGGTTGGGTCAACAAGTTCTGGGCCCAATCCACCCTGCTGGCCGGATCACGCCACCTCTTGGTGTGGGTCGCGAAGTGGCGTTTGCGCCAGCGAACAACACCCGGGCACAGCAGCGCTGGATGAACCAAAGTGCGCATCCATCGATTGCAATTTCTTCAGTTCATCACCATTTCACAGCCATGCCCATCCCCTATCTCCGTGAAATCAGCGCGCTGCTTGCCAGTGTGCTGAGCGTCGCAGCCTTGGCCAACCCCTATTTCAATGCCACAGCATCTCACCACACGGACAGCGGCTTTCGCAACCCGGTCGAAGGTACACAGCCTCGCTCGCTAGGCGAATTGCTGCGCTGGCGTTGGGATGCCACTTTTAACAATTTACCCCCAGCGCCTCAAACGCCCACGCCCACGATGGAGGCAGATTTGACGCGTATTCGGGCCTACCAGCGCAGTGGTCCAGACAGCAATGGCGGGCGTTCTGTCTCGGTGCCTGCTGTGACTTGGGTGGGGCACGCCACCACCTTGGTGCAGGCTGGCGGACTCAATGTGTTGACCGATCCAATTTTCAGCGAACGGGCTTCTCCCATGCAATTCTTCGGACCCCAACGTGCGCAAGCCCCTGGTGTGGCCCTGAACGATTTGCCGCCCATCGACGTGGTGGTCATCTCACACAGCCACTACGACCATCTGGATCGCGACAGCGTTGTAGGCTTGGCTGCCAAAGCCCGGGGGGAGGGCAACAGCACTTTGTTTTTGGTACCGTTGGGACAAAAACCTTGGTTTGAAAACCTAGGCGTCACCCAAGTGGTGGAGCTGGACTGGTGGCAAAAACACACCGTGCGTGGGGTGGACTTTTACCTCACGCCTTCGCAGCACTGGTCAGCCCGTGGCGTGTTCGACCACAACCACACCTTGTGGGGAAGTTGGGCGGTGTTTGCCGGTGATTTGCATTGGTACTTTGCCGGAGACACTGGTTACAGCACAGACTTTGCCAACACCCAACGTCGTTTTGCTGACCGACAAACACCTGCGATGGGCGGAGGGTTCGATCTGGCCCTCATCCCTCTGGGTGCCTACGAACCGCGCTGGTTCATGCGCACGCACCACATCAATCCCGAGGAGGCCATGCAGGCTCACCAAGATTTGCAAGCCAAGTTCAGTGTGGGCGTGCATTGGGGCACCTTCGCCTTGAGTGACGAAGCGCTCGACCAGCCACCCAAAGACCTGCTGACCGCTCGCGCCGCCAAGGGCTTGACCGATGCCGAGTTCACTTTGCTCAAGATCGGCGAGACCCGCAGTGTGCCCGCGCGAGCAGTGCCCTGACGTCTTGGGTTTTAGAACTTTGATGGAGAAAGACCATGATTGACTTCTCGTTGGCCGTGACCCACCATCTGGTGGTTTTTGCTTTGCTGGCTGTGTTGGTCGCAGAACTCGCGTTGGTGCGCCATGGCATGGACGCAGCGGCGGTGGCCGCAGTGGGGCGCATTGATTTAGTCTATGGCGCTCTGGCAGCTGTCGCGCTGGCTGTGGGCCTTGCACGTGCTGTTTATGCGGCCAAAGGATGGGATTTTTATACCCAAAACCTGTTCTTCTGGCTCAAGCTAGGCGTCTTTGTTCTGATCGGCGTTCTCTCCGTGCCTCCCACCATGAAGTTCATTCAGTGGCGGCGTGTGCAGCACGTACCCACCGATGAGCAGGTCAACTTGGTGCGCGTGTATCTTTTGACGGAGCTTGCCTTGTTTGCCGTTCTGCCAGTTTGTGCTGCTGCCATGGCGCGGGGTTATGGACAGGTTGGATGAAGATAGTGCGGTGAAAAAATCAGCGCCGCAAAGTCAATGCGCCCCGAGGTAACACCCCTCAGCCTGCTCCCCATCCGACTCATCGCCGTCTTCACTGCACAGCGCCGCAATCAAGGCTTGGTCCACCACCTGACCGGGTAGCAGCAGTTCTTCATTCGTCCACCGCTTGACCAAGTGGCCGTTGGCCACGCCGCCCGTGTGTGGGGCTTGGTAGGCGCGGCGGTGTTGCATGGTCGCGCCGCTGTTGGCATTGGCGATGAAGCGGCTTTCGCCCAAGGCCCAGGGCTCAAAGTAGGCGTTGGCGGCGGCATCGACTTGTCGAAAGTAGCTGCGCGCGCCCTCGGCGTTGAGTTTTTTGCGCACGGTGCGCGTGATAAGGCCTTGCAGGTGGTCAAGCGCCGCGTTGTCCATTTGACCGATGGTGGCTAGGTTCATGTCAACGCCGACCAAAGCGGTTGTGGCGGCCAACTCGGCAGGCAGCACTTGCACCATGGCTTTCACCACATCGCGGTGCGGTGCCACGGCAGTCGCAATGCCGCGAGTTTGCGGTTGAATGGGGCAGCGAATTTCAACAAAGCGCGGCTTTACGGGGCCCGTGCAACCGTCGTGGTGGTAATACTCACCTTGGCTCAACCGCCCTTTGCTTGAGCGCCCGCGCACATCGCGGTAGGCGGGGTGTTGGGTGTGCACATTCAAGCAGACCACGATGCCTGTGGCATCGACCAATTGGTAAAAGGCTTCGCGCCATTCGGGCAAGAGCAGTTTGTCGTGCAGGTAGTCGCTGGGTGCCGCGGTTTCGAGGTCGGTATTGCCTTTTTCCTCGCCTTCAATGACCAACACAAAGGGCTTGGGCCGACGCACGCGCCACAAGGCATTGGCAAATGCCAGCAACGAGGTGTCGGTGTCAGGGGATGCGCCAGCGTTGTGGCTCGCTGTGTTTGACATGTTGAAAATTGTTGCAGGTGGGGGTCCGAATGGGGCTAGATCTTGGGCTCAAACATTGAGCTCAAGGCAGGATCAATTTTAGGACTTCATACCGTGTGAGTTGTTTGGATGTAAAGCTTCCCACACCCGAAACGCCGCATACGCATCGTTGGCGGCATAGATGAGCTGCGACTCGCTCAAACGCTCATTCGCCCAATTGCTGGTAGCCGCTTTTTTGGACTTTTGAAACCGCTGGTTGAACACCACCGCCACCGCACCTTTGACGCCCATTTCTTTGCGGTAGCCCTGGGCGCTGAAAATCGTGTTCAGCTCCAAAATCCCTGCGGGCTCCACACCCAACTTTTGGATGATGCGTTTGCGATCGTCACCCAAACCAAAGCCTGCTTTGGCAATCCCACTGCGGGCCAGCAAGTCGGCGGCGATGGCCCGACACTCGGGCTCATGCAGTTGAAACACCCAAGCGCGTTCACCGGTTGAGAGTTGCAACACATGCGGTCCGTCGGAGGCTTCGCCCACTTTGAAGGTGGGTTTGGACTCGGTGTCAAAGCCCCAGGCGCGGGCTGACACCAGTGTGTCGTGCGCAAGTTGGGCCTGCTTGCCCGTATTGACCAGGGTGATGCGGTCCAGCCCCAGCCGCTCAAACGCAGGGAGCAGGGCGATGGCTTCTTTGTCGGGGCTGTCGCGGCGTTGCGGGGTGTGTGATGGCTGGTTCATGGCGCCACCTTTTTCTTCGGCTTGTTTTTTTCAATCGCTTGTTTGCGCACTGCACGTTCTGCATCAGCCTGTTTGCCTTCAGCCAGCCATTGGGCAAACTCTTCGGGGGTCTCCAAGCTCAGGCGACCCAGCGCGCCAGAGCGAAAGTCGTGGATCACGATGTCTGCGGCTTTGGCGGTGTTCACACGCCCACCGCTTTGCACCGCGCCGCGCTGGCGGCCAATCGCTTCTAGCAGTTGCGCATCGGTGTGGCTGGTCACATCGTTGACTTTGTAGCGCGCCTGCAGCGCCTGGGGGTAGTGGGGGATCAGGTAGTTCAACAGCTCCAGCGCCACTTCTTCGTCGTCGAATGCGTTCACCCCAATCGCACCGCTGGCCGCTAGGTTGTAGCCGCTTTGTGCCACGATGATGCGTGGCCACAGCACGCCAGGCGTGTCGTACAAATAAAAGTCATCGGCCAGGGTGATGCGTTGCTCCAGCTTGGTCACACCGGCTTCGTCACCGGTCTTGGCGGCGCGTTTGCCTTTGAGCGTGTTGATCAAGGTGGACTTGCCCACGTTGGGAATGCCGCAAATTAGCACCCGCATGGGCTTGGTCATGCCGCCGCGATTGGGGGCGAGTGGTTGGCAGGCTTCAATCAAGGCTTTGGCCGGCGAGCGCATGCTGGTGTCCAGTCCCAGGGCGCGCACACCGGGTAGGGCGTTGTAGTGGGCCAGCCACAAGGCGGTGCGTGCCGGGTCGGCCAGGTCTTGTTTGCTCAGCACCTTGAGGGCCGGTTTGCCTTGGATCAGCTCGGCCAACATCGGGTTGGCGCTGGAGCCGGGCAGGCGCGCGTCGAGCATTTCAATGACCACGTCAATGTCTTTGATGCGCTCCCCAATCGCTTTGCGCGTGAGGTGCATGTGTCCGGGAAACCATTGAATCGCCATAGAAAGCCGCTGCCGACTGAAAGTAAAGGACGCCATTGTCGGTCACGGCACGGCGGGCTCGGCTAACGCAAGGCCCGCAAGCCCTTGTGCACGGCATCGTCCAAGTCCACCGCTTGTTGGTGTTTGGCCTTGAGGTAGTGCTCGGTGTAGACATCCAAGTAGGCATTCAAGGTATTGGCGGCACGGGTGTCATGAGCCAGCTCTAGGCACATGGCGCCCACCTCTGCGGTGCAAAAGTGGGCCTCGTTTTTGGAGCGGCGCAGCGTGTAGCGTGACATCTGTTCCGAGTTCAGGCTGAGCACGGGGAGCTGCTTGAGGTACGGGCTTTTGTGGAGCATCTTGCGGGCCTCGGCCCAGGTGCCGTCAAGCAAGATGAACAAGGGACGGCGTGTGTCATGAGGTAGTACCTGGCTCACCACACGCTCGGGCGCCACAAACTCTCTGGGAAACACCACATAGGCCTGCCATTGCGGGTCGGCCAGCAGTTGCAGCAGAGCCGGGTCCACCTCGGTGCGGGCCCAGCCAAAGGCAAAGGTGTCTGGCACCACATCGGCAATCAGCCAGCCGGTGTTGCTGGGCTTGATCGGTTCAATGTCGGCCATGAGCAGGCACATGCCCGAGCGGGTGGGCACGCTGTGGCGCAGCGCACACAGGCAGTGGCTGAGGATGAGACGACAGCCCGCACAGCGCTCGCCCTTGGGACCGCCTCTGGCCAAAAAAGGTTTGACGCTACGCGCCAAGCGGGCGCTGCGCAGGCGCGAAACGGCGTGGGGTGGCATGAGCAACAGGTTCAGTCGCTCACATTGCACTCGCGACGCAGCAAGGCCAGCCCATCGTGCAACTTGTAGTCGTGGTCGCTCTCTAGCGTGGTCTGTGCCTCGTCCACAAAGCTGCGCCACATGCGCAGGTAGTCGGTTTGGTGCTGCATGGGGGCGTGCTCAGCGATGAACTGCTGGGCCAACGCCGGGTTCAGGCCCGACTTGCGAATTTTGCGCACCAGTGTGGCGGCGGTTTTTTCTGTCAGCAAGGTCTTGCCCGGGCTGCCTGCGGTAATGCACAAGAACAGGGTCAGCAAAGAGCTGTCGTCGCTGTGGCCGGCGGTGGCCTTGTCCCAGGCGGCAGAGGCTTGGCGGTCAAAGTGGTCCACCTCGGACAAACCGTCTTCCAGCCAAAAATAGCGTCCCGCAAAAGCGGGCGTTTGCTTGAACAGTTTGTGGGGGGTGAGGGCGTGGTCCAAGATCTTGGGTAAGTCAGTCTGCACACTGGCAAGCAAGGCATCGACCGCCGACTTGTACGCCACAGGCAGGGCCTTGGGGCCTGTGAGCGTGATGACTTTCTTGACACTGGCGGTACGCAGGGTGGCGACGATTTTTTGAAACGCCACCCAGTCGGGCCATTGGGTTTGTCGGGTCGCAGCCGCGAGCAAGGCGGTGCGAATGACGGCTTCTGCGTCGCAACCGGCTTCTTCAAGGTCGTCCGCACTCAGGCCCATCGGTTCGGCCAGCCAGATGGCGGCTTCCATCACATGGGCCACCTGTTGGCGCTTGGCAAATTCCGCTTGGTAGTCGGCCAAGCTGCAAAGCGACCATTTGGCCAATTGGGGAATGTGTTTG
>CAIMWY010000029.1 GCA_903845315.1 uncultured Burkholderiales bacterium | reverse complement strand
TGCCCATGGGGTTGGCACCAATGCCCAGTCCCTCGCGTGACTGCGGCTAAATATAAGTAATTCTTGATGTATTTGCCGCCAACGCGCATGATGGCCATGTCTTCAATCCATGTGCCTGTTGGCACAACTTTTAAGAAAGCAATCTATGAATATCAATGTTGGCGGTATTGACCGCATCTTGCGTGTGGTGGTGGGTTCGGCCATGGTGCTGGCGGCCAGCAACCATTTGATCGGTGACTGGGGTTATTTGGGCATCGTGGTGCTGACCACCGGCATGCTGCAGTTTTGTGGCGCCTACACCTTGCTTGGCTTGAATACCTGCCCGATGCAACACAAGGGCTGATCGGACTGCACGACTCTCACGTGCTTAGGTGGACTGCGCTGGCTTGAGGTGACCCGACCAGCGCAGCCACACCAAGCCCAATCCGGCCAAGGTCACCGGCACCAGTGAACCCCAGTTCAACCATGCCCAACCTTGGGTGGTGACCAAAGCACCTGAAGCAAACGAGGTCACGGCCATGGTGGCAAACACGCAGAAGTTGATGGCGGCCTGCGCACGGTTTTTCTCTTGCGGGGTGTAGGCCAACATCGACAAGGTGGTGCTGCCCGTGAACAAGAAGTTCCAACCGACTCCCAACAAAAACAAGGCCACCAAAAACTGGTCGATTTCTGCGCCTGACAGTGCCACGGCAATGCAGACCAAGTTGAGCAACACGCCCACACCCATCACGGGTAAGACACCAAAGCGCTTGATCAGATGGCCGGTGAAAAATCCGGGGGCAAACATGCCAATCACATGCCACTGCAGCACCCAAGCGGTGTCTGAAAACTCGAAGCCACACACCTGCATGGCCAATGGCGTGGCCGCCATCAAAAGATTCATCACACCATAGCCCAATGACGCACACACAGCGGCCACCAAGAACACTGGTTGAATCATGATCTCGCCCAGCGGGCGCCCAGGTTGGTCGCTGCTCGACGCCACTGGCGCTGGTGGGAACTCAATGAATGACATCACCCCGATCGACACCACGGCCACCAAAGCCAGCGCCACATAGGCCCCAGCAAACGGAAAGGCCAGTATGTTTTTGGTGTACATCGCCAAATTGGGGCCAATGATGGCGCCCATCAGCCCCCCCGCCATGACCAAGGACACAGCTTTTTCGCGGAAGTCGACAGTCGTCAATTCAGCTGCTGCAAAGCGGTACAGCTGTGCATTGGCGCTGTAATAGCCCGCCACAAAGGTGGTCAACACGAGCATCCAAAACGACTGAATCAACACCGCCCAAGCGCCCATGCCCGCCGACAACAACGCCACCAACAGACCCAGTTGAAATGAACCTTTGCGACCAAACCGCTGTTGCGACTTGGCCACCAGGCCAGTGCTTAGAGCACTCCCCACCACATAGCCCATGACGGGCAAGGTGGCCATCCAGCCGGCCGGGGCCAAGCTCAGCCCGACCAAACCATTGATGGCGATGAAGGTGACGTTATTGGTCAGGAACAAGCCCTGGGCGACGGCAAGCAGTAAAAGATGACGGTTCATGTTCTAGGTTATAGCTGAGTTAAGGGTACTCAAGCACCGAGCAAGGGCTTGCTGGCGACAAAGCCCACCAAGCCCGACATGCCCTTGTGCGCAGTGCCCTCGGCGACTTCGGCTTCGTAGGTTCGAAGATCCAGTACCTCGTAGCCAGGAAATGCGGTGAGCAGGCGCGCTTCGTCATACAAATGGTCCAACTCACCCGGCCCACCTGTGTTGAACCTGAGTTGCTCCGTGCTATAGCCCTGAATCACCAGCACACCGCCGGGTTTGAGACAGGCATCCATGTGCGCAAAGAGCTTGGCGCGCTGATCGGGTCCGGCAAACTGAAAGAAGATACCCACCACGTTGTCGTAATGCCCTTGTTGCCAGTTGTACGACTGCCAGTCACTGCACTGAAAATTCACCTGCACTTGGTGTGCAGCTGCCAATTGGTGGGCCTTGCGAACTGCATTGGAAGAGAAGTCAAACGCATCGACTGCCAAGCCTTGCTTGGCCAACCAGACGCTGTTGCGGCCTTCGCCATCGGCCACCGACAAAGCAGTGCCTGAATGCAAGTGCTGCTGTTGACTCGCTAAATAGGCATTGGGTTGTTCGCCAAACAAATAACCGTCGATGTCAAAGCGGTGCTGCCAGCGCTCAAGGGGATTGGTGAAAGTAGCCATCAATATAAATGTTTTGTATATATTTTTTAATATACTAAAAAAATCCCTCAAAAGTTGCCATGAAAAAACAAACCTTTGACCTCGCCAGCATGCACCAGTCTGCGGATCAAGCCTGTCGCTTGATGAAAGTGCTTTCTAACTCAGACCGACTCATGCTCTTGTGCCAACTCACGGAGGGCGAAAAATGCGTGAGCGAGTTGGAAGAACTCTTAGGCATCGTGCAGCCCACGCTGTCGCAACAACTCACTGTCTTGCGTAACGAGAGCCTGGTCAGTACACGCCGTGAAGGCAAAAACATTTACTACCAAATCACCAGCCAAGAAGCCCTGGCCGTCATGCAAGTGCTCTACGCGAACTTTTGCAACACCTGAAAGACATCCCTGTGACCATCGATTGGAACCATTTCACGCCTTGGGCCTCTTTGGTTGGCGGTGTGCTGCTGGGTTTGGCCTCAGCCATGTTCATTTTGCTCAACGGTCGCATCTTGGGCATCAGCGGCATCCTGGCCGGCCTATTTCCCGCCAATCGCTCAGACAGCCTATGGCGACTCAGTTTTTTAGCCGGGCTCTTGTTGGCACCTTGGTGCGTGCAAGCCATTGCACCTGCGCAATTCATTCACACCCCACGTATTGAAGCCAGCACCGGATTGGTATTGCTGTCTGGCGTGTTGGTGGGGCTCGGCACTCGCTACGGCGCCGGCTGCACCAGCGGACACGGCATATGTGGTTTGTCGCGCTTGTCTCCCCGCTCACTGGTTGCCACAGGGCTGTTCATGGCCGCAGGTTTTGCCACAGTGTTTGTGTCTAAGCACATGCTGTGAAGGAATCTATATGCAACGCATCAGTGAATTTTTGGTCGGCTTGATGTTTGGCTTGGGTCTCATGCTCTCGGGCATGACCGACCCGGGCAAAGTGATCGGCTTTTTAGATGTCACCGGCTACTGGGATCCATCGCTTGCCTTGGTCATGGGTGGCGCCATTGGGGTGGGCGTGTTCGCCTTTGCCTTGGCCAAAAAACGCAGCCGCTCGTTGTTAGGCCAAACTTTTGATTGGCCCGCCTCTGAGCAGATTGACCGTCGCGTGGTGCTAGGCAGCGTAGTGTTTGGTGTCGGATGGGGCTTGGCCGGCTTTTGCCCCGGCCCTGCGTTGGTCAGTTTGGCCGCTGGTCAAGAAAAAGCCCTCTACTTCGTGGGGGCCATGATCTTTGGCATGATCCTCTATGAGCTCATTCAACGCCGTCCATCATCCCCACCTGAAACAGAAAGTCAGCCATGAACACCAACTTAATTGAAGACAGCCAAGCCCTGCTGCACAGCAGCGGCGTCAGCACCACAGAACCCACACGCCGCTTGGCCTTGCAAACCGCCTTGGGTCTGGGCTATGCCGCAGCAGCCATGCCCCTGATGGCACAAACCGCCATCAAAACCTCCAGCGAGGGTTTGGTGACTGGCGAGGTGATGATTGACGTGAACGGTTTCAAAATGCCTGCCTACCGCTCGGCACCGGCTGGCAAAACCAACCTGCCCGTGGTGCTGGTGATTTCTGAAATTTTTGGCGTGCACGAATACATCGCCGATGTGACGCGCCGTCTGGCCAAAGAGGGTTACCTGGCGATTGCGCCCGAGTTGTTCATCCGCCAAGGCGACGCCAGCAGCTATGGCGAAATTGCGAAACTGCAAGCCGAAGTGATTGCCAAAGTGCCCGATGCGCAAGTGATGGGCGACTTGGACGCCTGCGTCGCTTGGGCCGGCGGCCAAGGCGGTAACACACAACGCATTGGCATCACCGGGTTTTGCTGGGGTGGGCGCATCACCTGGCTGTATGCGCAACGTAGCCCCAGTGTCAAAGCCGGTGTGGCTTGGTACGGTCGCGTCGAGGGTCAAACCAATGCCATCACCCCAAGCCACCCACTTGAACAAGCGGCCCAACTCAAAGCCCCAGTGCTGGGTTTGTACGGTGCTGCGGACACCGGCATTTCAGTGGCTTCGGTCGACCGCATGAAAGCCGCACTGGCCCAAGCTGGGGCACAAGGCAATGCTGCAGCCAAGGCCAGCGACTTCGTGGTCTACCCAGACACCCCACACGCCTTTCATGCCGACTACCGCGCCAGCTACCGCGCAGGCCCTGCCACCGATGGCTGGCAGCGCGCCGTGGCTTGGTTTGCCAAGAACCTCTAAGCCGCCACAAAGACCCGCGCCTTGCGCGGTGTCAGCACCAAGGTGTCACCCTCGGCAAAGCCTTCTTCGTAAAACTGCGCAGCAGGAATTTGCGCTTCGATGATTTGCTCTTGCGACGGGTTGTCGCCTTCCACGGCCACCAACTCCAGCCGGGCGGTCGGCCCCACCACGATGGCGCGGGTGAGTTGCGCGACGATGCCCTCGTCACCCTGCGTGTATCGACGCACATCCAAGTCGTGCGGACGGACAAACACCGAGGCTTTGGCGTCTTGCACATCGCGGTGCTCGGGGCTTGGAACGCGCACGGTTTGACCTTCAATGCCAATGTGCATCTCGCCCTCGTGGGCACGGCCATGGAACAAATTCACATCGCCCAAAAAACCATAGACAAACGGACTGGCCGGGTGTTCCCACACCTCTTGGGGTGAGCCCACCTGCTCCACCTGGCCACGGTTCATCACCACCACACGGTCGGCCACTTCGAGCGCTTCTTCTTGGTCATGGGTCACAAAAATGGTGGTCACGTTCAGGTCATCGTGCAAACGACGCAACCAACGGCGTAACTCTTTGCGCACCTTGGCGTCCAAGGCACCAAAGGGCTCATCGAGCAGCAACACCTTGGGCTCCACCGCCAAGGCGCGTGCCAGCGCAATGCGTTGACGCTGACCGCCCGAGAGTTGCGAAGGGTAGCGGTCGGCCAACCAGTCGAGTTGCACCAGACTCAAGAGCGCGTGCACTTTGTGTTGGATCTGTGCTTCGCTCGGGCGTTCGCTGCGTGGTTTGACACGCAGGCCAAAGGCCACATTTTCAAACACCGTCATGTGGCGAAACAGCGCGTAGTGCTGGAACACAAAACCCACTTGGCGCTCACGCACGTGCACATGGGTGGTGTCTTCGCCGCTGAACAAAATCGTGCCGCGATCGGCCGTCTCTAAACCCGCAATGATGCGCAGCAAGGTGGTCTTGCCACAGCCTGACGGGCCCAACAAAGCGATCAACTCGCCGGATTCAATGTCTAAGCTCACGTCGCCCAGCGCTTGAAAGTCGCCAAACTGCTTGTGGATGTTGCGGATTTCAATGCTCATGGCTGTGTGCTCTTGGAAGAAGGAGATGGCGCGCTCGGACGCTCAGGCGGCAGATCGGCCGAGGCTTTGAGTTCACGTGCATGACGCCACGCCACCGTCGACTTGATGGCCAAGGTCACCAAGGCCAGCAGCGCGAGCAACGAGGCCACGGCAAACGCCGCCGCCGACTGGTATTCGTTGTACAAAATTTCCACATGCAAAGGCAGGGTGTTGGTTTGACCTCGGATGTGGCCTGACACCACCGACACCGCACCAAACTCGCCCATGGCGCGCGCATTGCACAAGATGACGCCATACATCAGGCCCCACTTGATGTTGGGCAGCGTCACATGCCAAAAGGTTTGCCAACCCGTGGCACCGAGCACGATGGCGGCTTGCTCTTCGTCGTTGCCCTGGACTTGCATGAGGGGAATCAACTCACGCGCAATGAACGGGAAGGTCACGAACACCGTGGCCAACACAATGCCTGGCACCGCAAAAATGATTTGGATGTCATGCGCTTGCAGCCAAGGGCCAAACCAGCCCTGGGCACCAAACATCAAGACGTAAATCAACCCCGCCACCACCGGCGACACCGAGAACGGCAAATCCACCAAGGTGGTCAAAAACGCTTTGCCAGTAAATTCGTATTTCGCAATCGCCCAGGCCGCGGCCACACCAAACACCAAGTTCAAAGGCACTGCAATCAAGGCGGTGAAAAAAGTCAAACGAATGGCCGACCACGCATCGGGCTCTTGCAACGCCAACCAGTAAGCGTCGACGCCCTTGCGCAAAGCTTCGGTGAACACCGCGGCCAAGGGCAAGACCAAAAACAAGAACATGAAAGCCAGCGCCAGCGCAATCAAACTCCAGCGCACCCAAGCGGGCTCGGTGGTGCCAGAACGCTGGGCTTTGGCCGTCACAGCCGAGGGGTTCAACACGGCACTCATGCTGGTACTCCGGTATGGCGACGCTGCCAAGCTTGCAGCGCGTTGATGACCAGCAGCAACACGAACGAAATCACCAACATCACCACTGCTACGGCAGTGGAACCCGCGTAGTCGTATTGCTCCAGCTTGCCGATGATGATGAGCGGCGTGATTTCAGACACCATGGGCATGTTGCCCGCAATGAAGATGACCGAGCCGTACTCGCCAATCGCACGCGCAAAGGCCATGGCAAAGCCCGTCAACAAGGCCGGCGCGATGGACGGAAAAATCACCCGGCTGAAAATTTGCCAGCGCGTGGCACCCAAGCACGTGGCGGCTTCTTCCAGTTCTTTCTCGGCATCTTCCAACACCGGCTGCACGGTGCGCACCACGAACGGCAAGCCGATGAAGATCAAGGCGATCACCACCCCGTTGGGGTTGAAGGCCAATTGAATGCCCAGCGGTTCGAGGTACTGGCCGATCCAACCGTTGCCCGCCAGCAAAGCCGTCAGCGAAATACCCGCCACAGCAGTAGGCAGTGCAAACGGTAAGTCCACCAAGGCGTCGACCACTTTTTTGCCAAAGAAGTTGTAGCGCACGAGCACCCAAGCCACCAGCAAGCCAAACACCACATTCACCAAAGCCGCCACCAGCGAGGCACCAAAGGTCAAGCGGTAAGAAGCCATCACACGCGGCCCGGTGACGGCAGCCCAAAACTGCTCCCACGTGAGCGTGAAAGTTTTGAAGATCAGCGCCGACAAAGGAATGAGCACGATCAGGCTGAGGTACGTCAGCGTGAAGCCCAAGGTGATGTTGAACCCCGGCAGCACGCGCGCAGGGCGGTGCCGTTGTGGCAAGGAAAAGAAAGCCATGCATTAACCTTGAACAGTGGCTGGAACCAGCGCGCTACCGTGAGGGTGTGCCACGGAACGCGAGGCACTCAAGGTCAAGCTGTGCCCAGTCAGGGATTGCAACAGCGCCAGCCCCAAAGGCCAGTCGCCAAAACCCGACTCGACGTTGATGTGCCCGGCGTTTTGCAAACGCACGAACTCACTGCCCCACGAACGCGCATAAGCGCCCGCTGTGCGGACCGAGCAATACGGGTCGTTGCTGCTGGCCACCAACACACTGCGATAAGGCAAGGGCTGATAAGGCACGGGGGCAAAGTCCACCAAGGGCGCACGACGCTCTGGATCAGCCGGGGCCACCAGCAAAGCACCTTGCACACGTGTGACCACCTCGGGTGGCAAATGCGTGATGGCAATGCAGCCCAAGCTGTGCCCCACCAACACCACCGGGCCGTCTTGCGCCAACACGGTGTGGGCAATGCTGCGCACCCAGGCGCTGCGGGTGGGTGAGATCCAATCGTCTTGCTGCACCCGAACAGCATGCGTCAAGCTATCGGCCCACAGGCTTTGCCAGTGGCCACGGCCTGAATCGCGCCAGCCGGGAACGATGATGAGCGTGGGAGAAGAAGACATGACCTGCATTGTGCGAGGCCAGTCTCTGATCAACAACGAATCAATTGTTGTTTGCTTATGTGCTGCTTCGTATATAGAGGTGGCCCATGCAGAACAAGCCACGGCTAAATCGAGTGGCTGACAGGGGTCTCTCGCTAAGATCCTGACCATGAACACACACAAACTCAATGTCGCTCTTTTACAAATGCGTTCTGCTGCACAGGCCGACACCAACATCGCGTCTGTGAGTGCGGGTTTTGAAGAGGCCGCACGCCACCATGCCACCTTGCTGGTCACGCCAGAAATGACCACGGTGCTGGACCGTCGACCTGGCGCCTTGCTGGAGAAATCTCATGCGCAAGCAGACGACCCTTATCTGAAAAAAATCAGCGCACTCGCACGGCAATACCAGATGGATGTGTTGGTTGGCTCTATCGCCATCCAAGTCGACGCGCAACGCTTGGCCAATCGAAGCTTCTTCATCAACAAACAAGGCGAGGTGGTGGCGCACTACGACAAGATTCACTTGTTTGATGTGGACCTTGGTGCCGGTGAGCGCTACCAAGAGTCGGCACGTTTCGTCGCTGGCCAAGAGGCGGTTGTTGTCAAGAGCACCCACTATGCGCTCGGCATGAGCGTTTGCTACGACCTGCGTTTTGCGCAACTCTACCGAGACTTAGCGCTTTCAGGTGCCGACATCTTGGCTGTGCCCTCTGCCTTCACCGTGCCAACAGGACAAGCGCATTGGCATACCCTGTTGCGAGCCCGTGCCATCGAAACCGGTTGCTTTGTGTTGGCACCCGCACAGCACGGCCAGCATGAAGATGGGCGCACCACCTATGGCCATTCGCTGGTGGTCAATCCTTGGGGTGAGGTGATTGCAGAAAAACCCGAAGGCATTGGCATTCTGATGACGGAACTCGACTTATCTCAAGTTCAACAAGCTCGGGGAAAGCTCCCCAGCCTGCAACATACACGGCCTTACGAACTGAGAGCCGTTGAAGTCTGAAAGATGCAGATCAATACTCAGTGGCCGGAAACGACATGCCGTCTTTCACCGCAAAAAACATCGAGCGTCCCCCCACAGGCATTCGACTGACCACTGCCATTTGGGCGACGTCAATCTTGACCAACTGGTTGTCGCCTGAAGCCACCACGTAGAAGAACTTGCCGTCGGGTGTGAACCACGCGGCATGCGACTGCTTGTCGCCTTGGCCAATTTGGATGTGACGCACCAGCGTGAGGGTATTGGCATCGATCACGCTGATCACACCGTCGTTGTGGTGAATCACAAAAAACTGCTGGCCATTGGGCGACAAGGCTGCATGGCCAGGCCCCTTGCCTGTGGTGATGGTTTTGACCCAAGACTGTGTGCGTGTGTCCAACACTGACATCTGCTGACCGCCTTCGTTGCAAAACAAGTAGTAGCGGCCATCACGCGTGAACGCACCGTGGTGACCGGAAGGCTTTTCACCAGCCGCCAATGCAACGGGCAGGTGTTTGACAATGCGATCTGTCTTGACATCGATCAGCGTCAGGCTGGTGCCACTGCCCTGCTGTTCGTTTACCGCATAAAGCAGTTGTCCGTCGGGCGACGCTTGTAGATAGTGGTTGTAGCCATCGATTTCGATCGACTTGACCACGTGGCCTGCAGCCACATCCACCTTGACGATGCGCTTGTGCACCGCATCGGCCACATAGACAAACTTACCATCGGGTGACCAGTAGGGGTGCTTCATCATTACGCCATTGAAACTGGTGTCGTGAGGTGCGATGTCAATCGTCTTGAGGATGGTGTTTTCCTCCACATCGATCAAAGACAGTTTGAGCACGTCTCGGTACACCACGGCCAGTGTTTTTTCGTCCGGCGAAGTTGCCAATTGAAACGATGTGCCTGGCAGGTCTATCGCACCTAACACGCGAAAAGTATGGGCATGGAGCACCGTGAGATTTTTTGATCCTCGGTTATTGACAAAGATCTTTCCGTTGCGCGAGCTTGCCATGGCGTGTGGCACCTTGCCGGTAGGGATTTTTTCAATCACCTTCTCAGTGTCCAGATCAATCACCAACACCTGCGCATCGGCCTCGCTGGCCACATAGGCATAACGCGTCTTGGGTTCCATGAGGGGTGAAATGACCGCACAACCAGAAGCAAGGAAGCAAAAAGCCAGAATCACTGAAAGTCGAGTTGCAAGCGTGAGAGGGTTGTTCATCTTCATGGCTCCGCGTCTATGTATGAATGGCTGAATATTAGTCGCTTCGATATTGGCGGTCGTTTGACGGACAATGCCCAGTCCGTTTCACCCACTGGAGCCCCTATGACAATCAGCCTCATTCATACCTCTTTGCGCACTTTGCTGACAACTGTGGCTTTTGGACTGTGCGTGTCACAAGCCTGGGCAGGCAAGACACTGGATGCGGTGAAACAACGTGGCCAAGTGGTGTGCGGGGTCAACACTGGCTTGGCTGGTTTTGGCGCTGCCGACAGCCAAGGCAAGTGGAGTGGTTTGGATGTGGACGTGTGTCGCGCTGTGGCTGCTGCAGTGTTGGGTGACGCCAACAAAGTACGGTTTGTTCCCCTGTCAGCACCCCAGCGCTTCACTGCGCTGCAATCGGGTGAGGTGGATGTGTTGTCGCGCAACACCACCTTCACACTCACACGGGATGCATCCCTGGGCCTGCACCAAACCGCCGTGACTTTTTACGACGGCCAAGCCTTCATGGTGCCCGTTAAAGCCAACATCAAAAGTTCCAAGCAGCTCAAGGGAGCCACGGTGTGCGTGCAATCGGGCACCACCACCGAAAAAAATCTGAGCGACTTTTCACGCGCCAACACACTCAACCTCAAACCCGTGGTGTTTGAAAAATTTGATGCCGCCAACGCCGCCTACTTTGCAGGCCGCTGCAAGGCCTACACCACCGACGGTTCAGGCTTGGCCTCGATCCGGGCCAAAGAAGCCAAAAATCCCAAAGACCATGTGATCTTGCCCGAGCTGATTTCCAAAGAACCGTTGGGCCCCTTGGTGCGTCGCGGTGACGACGAATGGCTGGCAATTGTGAAGTGGACCATTTATGGCTTGATCGAAGCCGAAGAGGCGGGCATCACGGCAGCCAACCTCGAAGCCCTCAAAGCAGAAAGCGCCGACCCGGTTGTGCTGCGCCTATTGGGCAAGTCAGACGACACCGGCAAGCTGCTGGGGTTAGAGCGCGATTGGCTGGCCCACGCCATCTCAGCCGTGGGTAACTATGGCGAGATGTTTGAACGTCACCTGGGTGAAAAAACGGCCCTCGGCTTGAAGCGTGGCCTCAACGCCCAGTGGAACAAGGGTGGCTTGCAATATGCCATCCCGATTCGCTGAAATGAGAACGCCTTGAGTGCTGGCGTCGGCGAACGCTTGCATTGTTTGATTACAGAAGGTTCAAGGGAATCTTGAGGTTGCTTACGCCATTGCCTTTAGTCGGAGGCAGTTAGTCCTTGAGGATGACCCCTTTTGAGTCCAGCACGCGGGTGTGAATA
The DNA here is from genome assembly GCA_903845315.1 of uncultured Burkholderiales bacterium. Next base: position 4,236 of record CAIMWY010000029.1, on the reverse strand, counting down.
GGTATTCCCTGCCCCACACTTTGGGTCACCGTACAAAAAGCTTCAAACTGTTCCAGGACTTGGTCAAGTTGATGCAGTTCATGCGCCTCTACGCCCAAATGCAGTTTCGCTGTCATGCCCAAAACACGCATCCGGCCCTCGGCATTTCGTCCTACCTCGGCTTGAACGTTGGTGTGGATGGGCTCAGGCGACTGCTTGAATTTTTGCAAGGCAAAAAATAACGAGTCGCTCAAGCAGTTCCCTACAGCTGCCGCAAGCAACTGAACGGGTGATGGCCCCTTACCGTCCCCCAGTGGTGCTGGTTCATCGCCAAGTAGGGGCGGTATTTTTTCATCGAATGTAATTAAAAATTGATAATTTGATTGCTGCTTCAACTCAACATGTATCGTCTTTGTGGACATTTAGATCTCCTGTTTATGACGAGAAGCTGATCGGCGCAGGAATCATTATATAAGTACTTATTAATATATTAATGTGCAATGTTTCTTTGCTTTCCAAGTCATGAGACCCGCCCAATGGCGCAACTCACGAACGACTTGGCATTGGCAAAACCGGCATCGAGTCCGCTGACACTGCCATGCTCTGGATAGCCCATCGATTTGAGCTTTGCAACAAGCGCGTCACGCAATGAGTCTTCAGCGTCTACGCTGACCAACTGTTGATCACGGTTGATCGAGATATTTGCGATGCCTTCGATGGCAGACAGGCCTTTGATGATGGACTTTTCACACCCACCACATTTGATGTTCTCAACGTGAATTTGAATTTGATTGACTGTCATAGAAACTCCTTTTATTGACACCCGTTGTGTAATTTCCATTGTTGTTGATGCCCGATTTTTTTTGCAAACTCAGGCACCTTGCAACGCTCTTGCTCGGCAGGATCTTGTGACATGGAATCCTCGAATGGGCTGATACATAGTGTGCTGTGTGAACAAGCGATGGCATATGATTTAAGTCATATGCCTGAAAATTCTTTAAAAGCCCTCTCGAACCTAAAACTCTTGCTTCCAGGCGCCATTCACGCTCTTTGTCAGAGCACATCTGTCAAAAAAGGCAGCCTAATTTTTCAAACGGGTAAAAAACCTCAGTGGATGTTTTTTGTGGTGAGTGGTGAAGTCACGCTTGAACGCTTAAGCCAACAAGGCGACCCGGTGGTGCTTCAAAGGACGCGGCATGGGTTTGTGAGCGAAGCAAGTCTTCAATCGCCCAACTATCACTGCGATGGACGTGCGGCGGCCAATTCGGACATCATTCAAATTCCTCTAGCGGCCCTGGCTGACGCATTGAACACAGACCCAGCTTTTGCCGGTCGGTGGATCAGCATGCTCAACCTAGAAGTCAAGCGCTTAAGGCTGCAATGCGAACGATTGAACATGAAGTCCGTCAAAGATCGTCTGCTTCACCTGATCCAGACTGAAGGAAACAACGGTCAGTACCAAGTCAACACGGGCCTTAAGTCTTTGGCGAGCGAACTGGGTGTCACGCACGAGGCCTTGTACCGCTCACTTGCTACGCTAGAGAAGCAAGCCGTGATACGACGAGAGGCCAAGATGTTGGCTATGGTGTGAAACGCGTCATGCTGCAAATTATTTTTGCAATAAAGCAGATTTTTCAGACACACCGTTGGCATCGAGCGGGAAAAAGCCTGGCATGTTGAAAGCGTTCAAGTAGCGATAGCTGCTAAATGCCATCGACCACTCGGCGAATCGCCGCACCGCTACTGGGCCACGCTCGATCACTTGAACCATTTCGTGCTTGGGATCTTTGAGCAACGATTGCCAAAGACTTTCAACCGATGCACAAGGACCTTCGATGCACTGTGTGAACTTGCCATCGGCATACAAGAGATGTCCGGTGATCCCGAGTCGCGCATTTTTCTGACGCGCCTGGTTCAAAATATTGAATAGATCAACGGTACCCAAGGGCTCAGACGCAGTGGACGTGTAGACCAAACGTTCAAGAGGCTGCGCATTCAGAGAAGAAGACATGGAGGGTTCGCTGCGGTTCATTTCATTTCTAGGGGGTGAGCATGAAGTACGAAGCTGACAGCAAGATGTCAATCTCGTCGCTGGGTGTCACTGCTTGGCATACGTTGCTGATGCGCGGGGAACCTGCTGCATCCCTTCGAATCAATCGAACTATCATTGAGCGCGAAACCACAAAGGCAAGACCCCATCCTTCGGGTTGAGCTTTCAATCTAGAACCCCTTCCCCACACAGCCTCATGCACTGGAACAGCCGCCGCACCCGCGCCCTGATTTACCAAGCCGCGCTCATCGCCGTGTTGCTGGGCGTGGTGGGCTGGTTGCTCAGCAACACGCTCACCAACATGCGTGCGCGTGGCATTCAAAGTGGGTTTGATTTTTTATGGGACACCGCAGGCTTTGACATTGGCGAGTCGATGCTTCCCTTTGACGCCACCCATCCCTACTGGCAGGCCTTTGCGGTGGGCTTGCTCAACACCTTGCGCGTGTCGCTGATCGGCATCGTGGCGTGCACGCTGTGGGGCACGCTGCTGGGTATCGGGCGCTTGTCCGGCAACGCCCTGGCGCGTGGCCTGTGCTATGCCTACACCGAGCTGTTTCGCAACATTCCCCTGTTGCTGCAACTCTTCATGTGGTACGTGCTGTTGGTCGAGTGGATGCCTGACAGTGACACACCGCTGCATGTGGCCGACCTGCTGTTTTTGAGCAAGAGCGGTCTGACCCTGCCCTGGCTGGTGCACCTGGATGGCCGCTGGCTGTGGGACTTGCCCATCTGGCAAGACGGCAATGTGCTGGGCGGTGCCAGCCTGAGCCCTGAGTTTTTAGCGCTGACTTGGGGCTTGACGCTCTACACCTCAGCCTTCGTGGCCGAGGTGGTGCGCGCAGGCCTGCTGTCGGTGCCCCAAGGACAGACTGAGGCCGCGCGCAGTGTGGGCCTGTCGCCTTGGCTGACCTTGCGTTTGGTGGTGCTGCCACAGGCCATGCGCCTGATCGTGCCGCCCATGACCAACCAGTACCTCAACCTCATCAAAAACTCGTCGCTCGCTGTGGCCATTGGCTACCCCGACTTGGTGAACATCTCCAACACCGCCCTCAACCAAACCGGTCGTGCGGTGGAGTGCATTGCCTTGGTGATGGCGGTGTACCTGAGCTTGTCGCTGCTGACCGCCGCGCTGATGAACGCCTACAACCGACGTGTGGCGCTGAAAGAGCGGTGATGGCTCAGAGCACAGAACTGATCGCCGCACGCACCCCACCCGCCCGACACGGCGGCGCATGGGCCTGGTGCCAGCGCCACCTGTGGGGCACGCCCGGCAACGCGCTGGTGTCTGTGGTGCTGATCGGCTGGCTGGCCTGGTGCTTGCCACCGGCTGTTGAGTGGGGACTGTGGCACGCGGTGTTCCGCCCCGATGCCGACAGCTGCCAAGCCGTGCGCGGCAGCGGCGCCTGCTGGGGCGTGGTGGCTGAAAAATACCGCCTGATCTTGCTGGGCCGCTATCCGTTTGAGGAGCAGTGGCGCCCGGTGTTGGCCACACTGGCTTTGGTGGTGTTGCTGGTGCTCAGCTGTATGCCGGCCTGCTGGAAGCGCAGCTTAGCCTTGGCGTGGGCCGGTGTGTGGTTGCTGTTTTTTGGCTTGATGGGTGGCGGCAGTGGGTGGGGCGTGCCCACCGGCTTGAGCCCAGTGTCCACCGACCAGTGGGGCGGCCTGCCGCTGACCTTGATGTTGGCCAGCTTGTCCATAGGCCTGGCGTTTCCGCTGGGGGTGCTGGTGGCGCTGGGGCGGCAAAGCCAGATGCCCGCCATTCGCAGTGTGTGCATCACCTACATCGAGCTGGTGCGCGGTGTGCCGCTGATCTCGGTGCTGTTCATGGCCAGCTTCATGTTTCCGCTGCTCTTGCCCACAGGCACCTCACCCGATGTGCTGCTGCGGGTGTTGGTGGGCATCACCTTGTTCTCGGGGGCGTACACCGCTGAAATTGTGCGTGGCGGCTTGCAAGCCATTCCGCGTGGTCAGTTGGAAGCCGCGGCCACACTGGGACTGGGCTATTGGCAAACGCAGCGCTTGGTGGTGTTGCCTCAAGCCTTGGCGCATGTGGTGCCGGGTCTGATGAACAATTTCATCGCCATCTTCAAAGACACCTCGCTGGTGACCATCGTGAGCTTGTACGAGCTGTCGGGCTCACTCGGGCTGGCGGTGCAAGGCGACCCGAACTGGCGGCCTTTCAAGATCGAAGGCTACCTGTTCATCAC
>CAIMWY010000028.1 GCA_903845315.1 uncultured Burkholderiales bacterium | reverse complement strand
ATCTCGGCTTCTTTGAGGACCGCTGGCGTCAAACCATCGTTGCCAATCATCACGACGGGGTCGAGATGGTGAGCTTCTGAGCGGTGAATTTTGCGTTGTGCAGGGGTGAGTTGAATTGCGGGCATGAGGGTATTATCCCCGCTCGTTCAAAGGTATGAATTGAAAGTTAAAACTAAAAGCAAAAAAGTCAGCAAGTCATGGCTCAACGACCATGTCAACGACCCCTACGTCAAGCTTGCCAAAAGAGATGGTTATCGCGCGCGCGCTGCCTTTAAGTTGAAAGAAATTGACGAGCAACTGGGCTTGATCAAGCCCGGAAATTTGGTGGTTGACCTTGGGTCCACGCCCGGCGCTTGGAGCCAATATGTTCGACGTCGCTTGTCGCCCAATGGCGCGGCGGTCGGAACTTTGAACGGCACCATCATTGCATTAGACATCTTGCCCATGGAGCCTGTCGAAGGTGTTCTTTTTTTAAATGGCGACTTTCGTGAACCTGAGGTGTTGGTTCAACTAGAAACAGCCTTGCTGGGTCGGATGGCTGATGTGGTGGTATCTGACATGGCTCCCAACCTGTCTGGAATCGAGTCTTCAGACGCGGCCCGAATAGCTCATTTGGTGGAGTTAGCAGTTGATTTTGCGCAACGCCATATGAAAGAAGAGGGCGCTTTGGTGGTCAAGCTCTTTCACGGTTCAGGCTATAGTCAATTGACCCAATTGTTCAAAGATACCTTTCATGTGGTCAAGCCGATCAAGCCGAAAGCCAGTCGGGATAAATCAAGTGAAACCTTTTTGGTTGGCATAGGTCTGAAACACCGTAACGTTGTAAATCCTTAACGGGACAAGGCTGAATCTAACGAATAAACCTAGTGCTTGCCTTGAAAGGCCTAAAATGAGGCGCATCTAGGTACGACCCGTACTCTCTTTCTATTCGGAGCCCACATTGAACAATCAATGGTTCTCAAAAGTCGCTGTTTGGTTGGTGATCGCCTTGGTGCTATTCACCGTGTTCAAACAGTTTGAAACACGTCCCGGCGCTGGTTCGGGCTACATGGGCTATTCGGACTTCCTCGAAGAGGTTCGTGCTAAGCGCATCAAGACTGCCACCATTCAAGAAGGCCAAGGTGGCACGGAAATCGTTGCTGTCACCAATGACGAGCGAAAAATTCGTACCACAGCCACTTACTTGGATCGCGGTTTGGTCGGCGACTTGATTGCCAATGGTGTGAAGTTTGATGTCAAACCCCGTGAAGAAGGCTCGTTGCTCATGACCTTGTTGGTCAGCTGGGGACCCATGCTTCTCTTGATTGGCGTGTGGGTCTACTTTATGCGCCAAATGCAAGGCGGCGGAAAAGGCGGTGCCTTCAGCTTTGGGAAAAGTAAAGCGCGCATGCTGGACGAGAACAACAACACTGTGACCTTTGCCGATGTGGCCGGTTGCGATGAAGCCAAAGAAGAAGTCAAAGAAGTGGTCGACTTCCTCAAAGACCCACAAAAATTCCAAAAACTTGGTGGACGTATTCCTCGTGGCTTGCTGCTGGTCGGGCCTCCAGGCACAGGTAAAACCTTGTTGGCCAAAGGTATTGCTGGCGAAGCCAAAGTGCCGTTCTTCAGCATTTCAGGCTCGGACTTTGTGGAGATGTTCGTTGGTGTCGGTGCAGCCCGCGTGCGCGACATGTTTGAGAACGCCAAGAAAAATGCACCTTGCATCATCTTTATCGATGAGATCGACGCAGTAGGTCGCCAACGTGGCGCAGGTTTGGGTGGCGGCAATGACGAACGCGAACAAACCTTGAACCAAATGCTGGTGGAGATGGATGGTTTCGAAACCAACCTCGGCGTGATCGTGGTCGCTGCCACCAACCGCCCCGATATTTTGGATGCAGCCTTGTTGCGCCCCGGTCGTTTTGATCGCCAAGTTTATGTGACCTTGCCCGATATTCGAGGTCGCGAACAAATTTTGAACGTTCACATGCGCAAAGTGCCTTTGGGGCAAGACGTCAATGCCAGCATCAGTGCGCGCGGTACTCCTGGCATGAGTGGCGCCGATTTGGCCAACCTCTGCAACGAGGCGGCCTTGATGGCTGCGCGTCGCAACGCCCGTGTGGTGGAGAT
>CAIMWY010000027.1 GCA_903845315.1 uncultured Burkholderiales bacterium | reverse complement strand
CTGCCCGGTGGTCAGGTTGGCCACTTGTGCCGTGGTGAACGACGCCACGCCTGAAGCCACAATCGCTTGTAACTGGCTGGATGACATGGCAGCCAAATCAGCCGTTTCCATGGCTTTGACTTGGGTTGCTGTCATGGCCGCAACTTGCGATGTGCTGAGCTTGGCAACCTGTGCCGTGCCCAAGGCCGCCACTTGCGCTGTGCCCATGGCGGCCACTTGTGCAGTGGTCAGGCTTTGAACTTGGTCGGTACTCAACGACGCAACTTGGGCAGTGCTCAAACCAGCCAGTGCTGCTGCACTGATGGCTTGGATTTGGCTGCTGTTCAAGGTGGCCAGGTCACCTGTGTCTAAACCTTGGATGGTGGATGCCTGAAGGCCTTTTAACTGCAACGCAGTGAGCGTTGAAACCTGGTCTGACGACAAGGCCTTGAGTTGTGCCGAGCCCAAGGCCCCCAGGCTGGCCGAGCTCAAAGCCCGCAACTGGTCGGTGCTCAAGGTGGCCAGGTCGACCGTTTCCATGGCCTGAATTTGGCTGGTTTTTAAAGCCTGTAATTGAGTCGTAGACAACCCTGAGACTTGCGCCGTGGTCAGGGCCACCACTTGAGCGGATGTCATCGCCGCCACTTGCTTAGCGTTGACAGCACCGAGTTGGTCGTTGTTCAGAACCTGCAGATCGTCAGTCCCCATGGCCGCCATTTGCGCCGTGGTCAATGCGCCGATTTGGTCGGTGCCCAGTGCTGCGATTTGCGCGGTGATCAAGCCAAAAATTTGGTCGACACTGAAAGACTGAATGGCCGTCGTCGATATGCTTTTGAGTTGATCCGTTTGGATGGACTGCACCTGCGCTGTGGTCAAGCCAGCCAATTGGCTGCCTTTGAGCGACGTGATTTGCGCTGTGGACAGGGTGCTGATTTGGTCCGTCGTCAGTGACTTGACCTGGATTGCCGTCAGCGCAACCAACTGCGTGGTGCTGAGCGCGCTGAATTGCTCGGTAGACAGTGTGCTTAAAGTGGTAGCACTCAATGCGGCCACTTGGCTGGTGGACAAACCAGCCATTGCTGTTGCACTCAAGGCCACCACTTGGTCTGTGGTCAGGGCGTTGATCTGCTTGCTGGTCAGCACCTTGATGTCGGCAGAGGTCCAAGAACTGAGGTTCGAGCTTGAAGAATAGGCTGCGCTGCCGTAGGTGCTTGGCAGGGAATTTGCATCAAAAGTAATAGCCATGATCAGTCCTTGTGTATCGCCATCTTTGGGGTGACCCTTCAGCAATTGGCTGGACAGGGCTCACCGAAAAGACTCTGGTGGTGTTAATGTTTCGGACTGAAACTTAAGAACTTGAGAGAAAAAAGAAGAAAAAAATCAAATAAATTAATAAATTAAAATAGTACTTATTGAATAAAAATACTCTTTGACGGTTTATAAAGCGCTCATCCCATAAAAAAGGCGGGCCTTGGGCCCGCCTTTTTTCTACCCGAGACCGGGATTACTTACTTCAGCAAAGCCAGCACGCTTTGTGCCGACTGGTTGGCTTGGGCCAACATGGCGGTTGCTGCTTGCGAGATGATTTGCGACTTGGCCAAGTTGGTGGTTTCTGTCGAGTAGTCGGTGTCCAAGATACGGCTGCGTGAAGCAGACATGTTTTGGTTGGACTCGGTCAGGTTGTTCACCACAGCTTCGAGGCGGTTTTGGAACGCGCCGCTCTTGGCTTGAGCAGCGGACACCGTTTCCAAAGCAGAATCAAGAGCCACAATGGCAGCAGAAGAACCGGCTTCGGTGCTGATGTCGATGTTGGCAACCTTCAAACCATTGTCAGAGCCGCCAAACGTTCCGCGACGGAAACCCAGCAACGCGAAGTTGGTGTTGCCTTCGCTGCCACTGTTGACGGTGAACTCTTTGTCAGACTCCAAGCGAACGGCTGCGTAGTAGGTGACGGGTGTGCCAGCAGCAGCAGCAGCGGTACCAATGGTGACACCGGTCAAACCCAGCTCAGCGGCAGTGCCGGTGGCGCTGGTGATGGAGATGTTGCGACCATCGGCAGCCGTCAACTGAACGCCAGCACCCCAGGCTGTGGCTTCAACACCAGTTTGCCCCTTGTACTTGTTGATGGCCACCAAGACGTCATCGCGGTTGGAGTTGGCATCCAAGTTGATGGAGATAGCTGTCCCGTTGATGTTCAAGTCGGTGACTGCACCTGCTGTAAAACCTGTGCCTTGCAACACGTTGGCTTCTGCCACAGCGCGCACGCCGGTCATGTCAGATTTTTTGTTAATGGCAGCAGCAATCGCAATCGCGCTGGCCGCTTTGGTCGACGAGGTTGCAACGGTAGCCGACGCATCGTCATCGCTGCCAATGGCGGCGTCAATGCCTACACCGTTCAAGACCAAGGTGTTGCCGTTGAGCAAACCTGTGGTCGTTGCATCAGGTGCAGCACCTGCAGCAGCAGCAGCACGGGCAATGCTGACGGTCTGAGCGACGTTGGGCTGGTAAGTACCCATGGCCAAGCCAGAGTTGGACAACACTTTGTCGGTTTCATGGGTGATGTTGATGGGTGAACCATCGGCAGTGCTCAGGTTGTAAGTACCCACGTAGGTGGTGTCTGCAGCCAAGCCCGTGACAGCACTGGTGAGCGTTCCACCCAAAGCAATGGTGATGTTGCGACCATCGGCGGCGGTCAAGACCACGCCTTGAATGTCGTCGTGTGTATTGATAGCAACCACACCGGTTTTCTTGGAAATGTTGTTGATGGCAGTGGCCACCGAGTCACGCATGATTTCCAAGTCAGCATTGGCAGTCACTGTGGCCGTGGCATCACCGTTGATGGTGATGGCGCCAGTCAAACCTGCGGCGTATGTCATGCCTGAACCATACACAGTGGTCTGATCCACCGTGGCGGTCACGCCACTTTGCGCTGTCACGCGGTTGATGGCTGCCGCCTTGGCAATGGCGCTGGCGTCTTTGTTGTTGGTAGATTGCTGGTCATCGGTGGTCAATGAAGCACCCACCACCACACCATTCAGGACCAGATCGCCACTTAACATGGCAGGCGTTTGAGCAATTGTGCCACCCACCGAAGACAAAGAGGCGTTAGAGCCAACACCGATGTCTTTGGTTTGCACAGAGTCAAAACTCATGTTCATGGTGTCGCCGCTGTTGACACCTGTTTGCAACTGAATTTTGCCGGCCGAACCGTCCAACAATTTGATGTTGTTGTGGTTGGTTTTGGTGGCGATGTTTTGAATTTCACTTTTGAGTTGATCCACTTCCAATTGCAGCGACTTGCGGTCAGCCGTAGACATGCCGCCGTTGGAAGACTGCACAGCCAATTCACGCATGCGTTGCAGCATGTCAGAGACTTGACCCAATGCGCCTTCAGCAGTTTGAGCCATAGACAAACCGTCGTTGGAGTTGCGAATGGCAACTGCATAACCACGAATTTGGGAAGTCATGCGGTTGGTGATTGCCAAGCCAGCGGCGTCGTCTTTGGCGCTGTTGATGCGCAGACCTGTAGATAGACGCTCCATGGACGCTTTCATACTACGATCCACTTTCATCGAGGATGCCTGAGCGTCCAAGGCTTTCAAGTTAGTGTTGATTACGGACATGGTGTTTCTCCTTAAAAGTCCATCAAGAGGGTTTTACAAACTCATGAATCAATTCCTGATGCCAGTGATTCGTCAGTCTCAGAAATAACTTGAGTCAACCGCTGTAAAAATTTCAAGCAATCGCGTTATGCAACATGCCTTTGAAGTCCTCAATGCTGTGCGCAACGCGCACCACAACTTCATTGGGAATCTGTCGGACCACTTCACCGGTTTGGCTGTTTTTCACAACCACGATCGGCATGCCTAATTTTTGGTCCATCGAAAAGTTCAAACCACGCCCACCCGCTTGCATCATGTCGTTGAGTTGCTTGATGGCGTCTTCTAAATTGCGACGCATCAAATCGGGGTCAACCTTGATGTCCGCCTTAGGAATGGGCGTGAGGTGATTGACATTGGCCGCATCTTGCGATGCTTGTACCGAGCCTGCATCGGATCTGAGCGCAGAGGATGCGCCCCCCCAACCATTGGAAGAGGAACCGGCTTAGAAGTGATGTTGTTGACCATGAGACTGCCTTTCAGTTACACCCCATGACTGATAACGACCCTAAAAAGGAGGCCGCTAAAAATCACGGAGAGTATGACAATCTTGGCATCGGCGCGCGCGCGAAAAACTTGAGAAAGATTTTAAAAAAATCTTTCTCAAGGCTAATAAATAAAACTTAAATTAACTATTAAATAATTCTATTAGGCCTTATTGGTATAAGAGGCCATCATGCCGTCAAAGGTCGATTTCAGACTGGTCTTTTGACTGTTCACACTGCCGACCAAACTGTTCATCGTGGCAAATTGCTTGGTGTAACGCACCAACAAGGCAGACATGCGCGTGTCGAGCTTGGTCAAATCGTCTTTGTATTTTGTGTTTTGCGTGTCAGCATTGTTGCTCTGACTCAGCATTGGCCCATTGGGCCCCACCAATGCGGCCAATTTACGAACGCCGTCACCTGCAAAACCCGCTTTTTGCGTGCTGTATTGGCTCAAGCCTTCGTAGTTGCCGGTGAAGGACTTGACCACATCGTCAAAATTATTTTGCAAAGCAGTGTCGAGTTTGGTCGCATCAACCGACATCACACCTTTTTCGTCGATTTTGATACCCACTTGCCACAACGAGTTAACAGCCGTGCCCGGCGTGGATGAGCTGCCTTGAAAAAGACCACGCACCTGTTGACGCACGCTGCGCACCGTGGAGTCGCCCACCAAAGTGGCGCCATAGGTGTCGACCGTGGATTTGGGATCTGTCACTACACCGAACATAGAGTTCGCATCGTTGTAGGCAGCGACCAGGGCGTTGAACTTGTCTTTGAGACCCGAGGTGTCACGGATTGCGCTGACCACGGCGGGCGTGGATGTTGTCGCTTTGAGTTCGAAGGTCAAACCTTTGACGACATCATTGATGCTATTGCTGCTGCGCGTCACGGTGACGCCATCCACCTTGAGCCGCGCGTCGGTTGCAGATTGATTGGCCGCATTGGTGGGGTCAAAGGTGACGCCAGGGCTGCCAAGACCAGCCCCATAACTGGTGCTCAAACTGAAAGCACCCGCCAAACCGGTCGCGCCTGACAGCACAATTTGATAAGGGGCAGTTGACCCATCCCCCGTGTTGATCAACTGCGCTTTGACGCCGGTGTTGGCAGCGTTGATGGCGTCGACCATGTCTTGCGGCGTGTCATGACCATCGGCAAGGGCAATGGCAGGCTTGTTCACACCGCCAACGGTCAGATTGAGCGTCATCGCCAAGCCACCGTTGAGCGATGTGCCTGGCAGCGCAACGCCTTGACTGATGGTTCTCTGGCCTTTGGCCACTTGCAACACTTCAACTTCGTGGCTCGCGGTGGTGGCTGTAGACCCTGCCGTGACATTGAAGGCCGTCGAGTTGTTTGAAGTGGCCGTTACCGAGCTGAAACTGCTTTGATCTTTCAGCGCAGTCAGCGCAGTTTGCAGGCCAGACACCACATAAGACACGGCTGCATAACCTGAAATACGGGACTCATTCTTGGTGATCTTAGCGCTGAGCGCCGTGGCTTTGGGTTGCTTTTCTGCGTCAACCAAGTTTTGAGCCAAGGCTGCCACGTCGACACCTGAGCCCGCATTCAAAGAGTTGATGATCTTTTGTGCATTGGCCTTGTTGGTGGCAGTGGTTGCCGCTGAAATTGCAGCAGCGGTTTGTGCCACAGAGCTGGTACTCGCAGTTGTGCTGGTCGTCGCTGTGGTGGCCATAAAAATGCTTTCTTATTTTCAGAATCGACTTCGGCGGCTCAAACTTGAGCCCATCAATTCATGTACTTGAACAAACTCAGTTGCGAAATCTTGGCAAAACTGCTTTGCGCAGCTTCCAAGGCCAACTGGTCTTTGTTCATTTTGGTGATGGCCGAGGTGTAGTCCAAGTCTTCGGTGTCTGACTTGGTGGTTTTTAAACGCAGCGTCACTTCGTCGAGCACACTGTTTTGCATATCGACCACGCGCATGTCGGTGCCTACTTGGGCGGTGGCGTCGCTGACGCCTTGTTGCAAGGCATCAATTTCGGACACACCACGCTGCATGTTCAAGTGGTCAGAGCTTTTGACGGCAGTGGCCAAGTCGTCCAGTGCCTGAAAAAAGCCCACAGCGGATTGGGTGCCTTTGCTGTCGGTGCGGACCACTTTGACAAATGCATCGGAGCCAGCCATATTCATGTTCATGCGGCGGTTGTCGCCCACGGCAACTTTCATGCGGGACTGGTCGCCTTGGTACACCCACTGACCTTGTGCGTCTTGACCAAATGCCGGCTTGCCCACACGACTGCCTGAAAACAGGTAATTGCCGTTGGTGTCTTGGGTGTTGGCCAAACTCAAAATCTGATCTTTGAGCGACGTAATTTCTAGCGCAATCGATTGACGATCTGCGCCGGACAACGAATCACTTGAAGCTTGCACGGTCAACTCTTTGATACGTGTCAACACATCGCTGGTGTTATTCAACGCTGTTTCTTCAGACTGCAGCCGTGTATTGACCGACTTCAAGGTGTCTTGGTAGCTGGCTTGACGCGCGAGTTCAGATTCCAAACGCGTCACCAACGAGGCCTTGTCCGGCGAGTCGCTGGGTTTGACAATTTGTTTACCAGTCGACAACTGCTCTTGGGTTTTGGCCAATTCGCCTTGGACATTGCCCAATTGTTGGGTGGCGCGGTCAAAGTAAAGGGTGGTGGATATTTTCATAAAAGCTCTCTATCACCGAATTTGTGCGATCGAGTCGAACAACTGACCTGAAATTTGCAAGGCCTTGGCGCAGGCTTGGTAGGCCTGTTGGTAGCGAATGAGCGCGGCAGCTTCCTCGTCCAAATTCACACCCGAAACTTTGTCGCGTGCGGCCACCGCTTGGTCGTTGACCACGGTCAAGGCTTGTTGGGTGATGTTGGCTTGTTGCGCCAAGTTACCCACATTGTTAATTTGGTCGATGTAGCTGTTGGCAATGGTCTTGTCACCAATGACCGGCTTTTTGGCCAAGTCCACCATGTCAAGCATGTTGACGTTGTTGCCCAAACCGTCTTGGTTGCCATCGACTTGAAAGCTGTCGCCCACACTTGGATTGTGTGATAACTTGAGCTGCAAGCCTTCAAAGTCAATCAAGGGCTCAAGCACCGAGGGGTCGTAATGCCGATCAGCGAGTTGTGTGCCTGTTTTAGCGTCGGTGATGGTGTAACGGTCGGCAGCGGTGAAGTTGACCACCAAAGACTGGCTGCGTAAGTTGTCGCGCATGTTCAGCGGGGTACCGCTGTAACTGGCCGCCACGCTGGCCTTGCCTTGGCCCGTCACAAACACCAATAGATCGTCTTGCGCGCCGCCCTCGATATACGCGCCTGTGCGCAAGCCTGCCTTGGCCAAGTCAGCAGGCGAGCCCATATGCGCAGGGTCGCCATAGCTGCCAAATGACATGCGGATATCGGCTTTGGCAGGGTCATTCGTGGGCAGTTGTTTGAGCCGGTCTTCAACTGAGTAGTCAAGTGGTTCTAGACCTAACGCATTTTGCTCATAGCTGCCATCACTGTTCTTGCCGGGTCCAATTGAGATATTGGCTGTGCCATTCAAATCGGTTGTGCTGAGCACCAAATCGCCGAACATGCCAATCGATGCCTTGACACCTGGGCTAGGCACCAAGCTAGGATCATTGATGCGATCGGTAAAAGCTTGCAAACGATCTTTCAAGTTCATGGTGCTCAACCCGGTGGTGTTGATCGAGGTACCGTTGATTTGTAAATTTCTGTTGTAATCGATGTTGCTGCTTGGGATGTGCAAGTCACGTGCCACTTGTGTCAAACGAACTTGACCGTTGTAGGTCATAGATGAGATGCCCAGCACATTAGAACTGCCCTCGCCTGCGACAGCATCCGGGTTCAACACAATCGGCGCGCCTGTGGTCAATGACGAAATCACCAGTTCACCATCTTTGACACTGGCTCTCACGCCAATGCCAGGTTGCAGGGCATTGACGGCATCGACTAATCCCTTCACATCTTTGTAGGAACCCGAGACAAACTGCCCGTTGATTTTGAGGTGTTTGTTGAAATCGAGTTGCTGTGCGGGTACCCGAATTTCGCTGAATACCTCGGCATGTACGCCGGTTTGCGAAGTCAAACTGCTGGCCACAGTGACAGAACCCGCGCTGACAGTTGGGACGGTGGGGGTCAGAGATACTTCGCTGATAGAACGTCCCTGTGCATCGGTCACCTGAAGGTCTTGGCCATTGTTGATCAAAGCCACGCTGATGTTTTGACTTCCATCCAATGCTTGTAACTCTGTTTGCAAGCTACTGGCCAAGGTAGTCAAAGAAGTGGTATCGAGTGGATGTCCAGCTCTTGGCACTGTTAATTTCACACCGCCAAACGACCCCGTAAAACCAGTGAAGTTGGCCGAGGTGATGGTGACTGTAGACGCTCCATTGATCCACGCTGCCACATCATTGGGAGATAGCGCTGTGGCGGGTTGTGTGGTGAGGTCGGGCAAGCTCACGCCATTGAGCACAATAGCACCGGCTTGAATTTGTGTACCGGCAGCGTTGTCTGGAATGCGGCTCGTCTCTAGCACTGCAGCTTGTGCCTGAGGTGGGGCTGCAATCCCGTTTTTGTCAAACACTTGGGCGTATCGCACCTTGGCCATGGCACCGTAGAAGATGTCCATCTGGCGATACGCTTTATCCCCCGATTGGTTGAGGTATGCATCGCTGTAAACACTGTTAGGAACAAACCCGTTTTCGGGATTGAGCATTTGAAACTTTTCAGTCTCGCTCAGCGTTTGACCGATCAACTGTCGACCATCGCGCGTCAAGACTTGCAGTTGCTGACCCGGTTTGGCGTCGTCCAAAAAGAAAGTGGCTTTGACACCCGCAGACAAGGTGGTGACGGGGCTGAATACGCGCGCACCCTCTACCTTGATGGTGACCCCAGCCGTAGGGTTGGGGTTATTCACTAAATTGGTGTTGCTTATGCCGGTGGTCACAGGGCTTGCTGGTGCAAGATATTTCACACTGGCGCGTGTGTTGCTGGTGTTGCCATTGGCTTCGCTGACGCGAAATTGCGCTGCGGTTGCTACACGCATGGCGTCGTTCAAGGCCATGTGAATACCAGCAGCTTCGTTGGCAACGCTGGGGTCCAAAGCAAACAGGTTTTGACCGGTTTGCCCGTAACCATCGATGCCGTTGTTCTGAATATTGTTGGCCTCGTTGACAACAGTTTTGGCTAAGAAATTGAGGTTCTTTTGGGCGGGCTCCAACACTTGGCTGATGAAGGTTTGCAAGCCACCCAATTGACCACCGCTGGCCGCAGCCAGTGATTCGGTTTTGCCGTAGGGGTCGAGCAAGAGCTCGATTTTCCCTGCGACCGATTTGTCAATACCTATGGGACGTGACCTCTGTCCATCGACCACCACGCTTTGGGTGGGTGTATTGCCCAAACTCACATTGACCGTTCCATTGGTGGCAAAGCTGGTTTTGATGCGCACAAGGTCTGACAGCTGACGCAGCAGCAAATCACGGCGGTCCAAAATTTCTGCCGACTGACCCTCCAAGGTGGCCGATTTGGCCATGTTTTGGTTGACCAAGGCAATTTGCTCGGTCAAGGTATTGACTTGACTCGTGGTGCTCTCTAACGCTTGGCGTGTTTCGGTGCCCACCAAATCGAGCTGGCCTGACAACTCGGCAAAGCGCGACCCCAAGCCTTCGGAGCTGCGCAAAAAAGTACTGCGTAATACCGACGAGGCCGGGTCCGCCGACAAGCTGTTGGCGGCGGCAAAAAAGTCGTCAAGCGCAGAACTCAAGCCCACGCTTTTGTCGCCCATGATGTCCATCACCCGCTTGGTGTACTCAACCATGGGTTTTTGGGTGGCCAAGTCGCTGGTGCTGTTGCGCAGGTTGGATTCGGCAAACGCATCAAACTGCCGTTTGACCGTTTCAAGCGCCACGCCAGTGCCAAAAAACATATTGGCAGCTTTTGAGGGCGCCGTGTCTTTGAGCACCACATCCTGGCGTGAATAGCCTTCGGTGTTGACGTTGGCAATGTTGTTGCTCACCGTGCTCAAGGCACGCTGGTAAGCGCCAATGGCATTGCTGCTGATGCCGAGCATGTCACTCATGACCCGCTCCTATTCATCAGCTTGAGTTCATCGAATGTCTTGATGCGCAGCTTAGGCAGCGCTTTGCTGTCTTGTGCGGGCGCACCCAGTGGCTTGGACAACTCTTGCGGATGCAAGGGCATGGCGGTGCGGGCTTTGAGCATGTCGACCGTGCTGGGCTGGGTTTGTTGTTTGACGGCTTTGGCCATGAAATCGGCCACGCCCATGGCGCCACGTTTGGCCATTTGCACGGAGACTTCTTTGTCGAACATGTTCTCAAAGGTTTCGCGTGCATTGGACTCGTTTTCTTCGTCCTTCATGGGGGTCGAGGCTTCACGCATCGACTTCATCATCATTTGGATGAACAAGCCTTCAAACTGTTGGGCCGACTCTTTGAGGGCCTTGTCTTGGTTGTTTTGCGCCTGGCCACGCAACTCGCCCAGGCCCGAAAAGTCCAAATAGGACCGGGCGGTGGAGGTGTCGACGGGGCTGCTCATGGAGGGCTCAAAGCTGGGTTAGATGATGATCAACTCGGCGCGCAAGCTGCCTGAGCTTTTGAGGGCTTCCAAGATGGCAATCAAGGCCGAGGGCGTGGCACCCACTTGGTTGACCGCATCCACAATTTGACGCAACTCCACACCGGGCTGGAACAAGAACATGGGGTTGTTAGGCTCAGCCACTTTGACTTCGGCGTTTTGCACCGCAGCAGTTTGCCCACCCGACAACATGCTGGGTTGCGAGATTTCGTTGGTGGCAGCAATGGCCACCGAGATGGTGCCGTGCGACACCGCAGCAGCGGTGACACGCACCGAGCGGTTGATGACCACCGTGCCTGTGCGTGAGTTGATGACCACACGTGCAGGCGGTTCACCTGGCGTGACCTCTAAGGCCTCGACCATGCTCATGAATGCCACACGCTGATTCAAGTTTTGGGGGGCTCGTACCGATACCGATACGCCATCCAGTGCTTGTGCAATGTCGCCGCCAAATTTTTTATTGATCGCGTTGACGATAGCAGTCGTGGTCGAAAAATCGTTTTCACGGATGTTGAAGATCACATTTTCTGCCGTGTCAAACGGGGTCTCCACAATGCGCTCCACAATGGCGCCGCCTGGAATGCGCGCTGAGGTGGGCACACCGATGGCCAATTTAGAGCCTGCAGCACTGGCGTCGATGCCTGTGGCCGTCAAGGCGCCTTGTGCCAAGGCATAAATTTCGCCGTCCACGCCACGCATGGCCGTCATGATCAAGCTGCCGCCGCGCAAGTTGGTGGCTTTGCCAATGGCCGACACGTTGATGTCAATGCGCTGACCCGGCTTGGCAAAGCCAGGCAGATCGGCCGTTACCAGCACGGCTGCCGTGTTCTTGATGTCAACACGCGCTGCCGTGGCGGCTTGTTCAAAGTCGGTCAAGGGGCCGTCGATGCGCACGCCCATTTGAGCCAGCATGGCTTTCATGCTTTGTGTGGTGAACGGCACCGAGGCGTCATCGCCCGTGCCTTGCAAACCCACCACCAGACCATAACCAATGAGTTGGTTGGGCCGTTGCGCGGCTAAAGACGCCAAGTCTTTGACGCGATCGGCGCAGGCGCTGCCAGCGGCCAACAGGCACAGGCCGGCAATGCCAACACGAAACAAATGGGACAGACGGGTCATGGGGTGTCTTTGGTGGAAATTAGAAAGGCCAGAGCTTGTGCATCAAGCTGGTTCCCCAGCCCACGCGCGTGGCATTGGCCAAGTCGCCGGTGCCGCGATAAGCAATTTGCGCATTGGCCAAGCGGCGTGATTGCACTGTGCTGTTAGGGCCCACGTCTTCAGGGCGAATCACCCCTGTGACTTGAATCACTTCGGTGCCTTCGGCCAAACCGAGTTTCTTTTCACCACGTATCACCAAGTTGCCGTTGGCCAAAATTTCGATCACGGTGACGGCTACTGAGCCAACCAAGGAGGCTTGCTGATCGGCTTGGCCTTTGCTTTTGCTGTCGATGGCGTTGTTGTTGAGGTCAATGCCGTTCAAGAATGGTGACAGCTTGCCCACTTGGGTGCTGAAGCCAGATGGCAAGGTGTTTTTGGCGTCGCGGTTGATCTCGCTGTTTTGCGTGCGTGCTGCTTGGGTGGATTCATTCAACAACACGGTGATGATGTCGCCCACTTGGTAGTTGCGTCCACGGCCAAACCAGGCGTCGCTTTGACGGTTGCTGTAAATGCCACCGGTGGCCACTTTGGGGCGGTCCGATGCCAAGGGATAGACCGGCGCAAAGTCGGGCGAAGGTTTGAGAACCAAATCGGTGTTGTCCACCGCGCAGGCTTGCAGCAAACCCAACACGGCGACCAGGGGCAATGAACGCAAAGAAATCATGGCAGGCCTTTATCAAACGTTCTGGTTCAAGAACTTGAGCATGCCGTCCACCGCCGAGATGGCTTTGGAGTTGATCTCATAGGCGCGCTGGGTTTCGATCATGTTGACCATTTCTTCCACCACGTTCACGTTGGAAGCTTCCAGCGAGCCTTGGTTCAAGGTGCCTGCACCGTTGACACCGGGCTGCAAAATTTGTGCAGCACCGCTGGCTTGCGAGGCTTCGTACAAGTTGTTGCCAATCGGTTTGAGACCACTTGGATTGACGAACCGGGCCAATTGAATTTGGCCAATGTTTTGTGCGCCGGCACCGGCGACCAACTCGACACTCACCGCACCATCGCGACCCACGGTCAAAGCCGCAGCGTTGTTGGGGATGGTGATGGCGGGAATCAAAGGAAAGCCCAAGGCCGTGACCATTTGCCCGGTGTTGGAGAGCTTGAAGTTGCCGTCGCGCGAGTAGGAGGTGGTGCCATCCGGCATTTGAATTTGGAAATAGCCGTCCCCGGTGATGGCCACGTCCATGGGCGCCTGGCTGTTGACCAAGTTGCCTTGCATGTGCAGTTTTTCGGTGGCGTTGATCTTGACACCGGTACCCAGCATCAAGCCCGTGGGCGACTGGGTGTTGGCGGTGGTTTGGCCACCGGGTTGCTTGATGTTTTGATAGAGCAAGTCTTCAAACACCGCACGGTCGCGTTTGAACCCGGTCGTGTTCACGTTGGCCAAGTTGTTGGAGATCACGTTCATGCGCGTTTGCTGCGCGTCTAAACCTGTCTTGGCTACCCACAATGATGCGTCCATGGCTTATCGCCCCCTATAAATCTGTCAAATTCAGGCTGCCTTCATCATGGATGCGCCCGACTCGTCGTTGGACTTGCTCTCTTTGATGATGCGAACCTGGTGCTCAAACGAGCGACTCTGTTCAATCAGCTTGACCATGGAGGTCATTGGATTGACGCTGCTGCCTTCTAAAGCTTGCGGTGTCAAAGAAGCTGGTCCTGTACCTGTTGCAAAGTCTGTGCCAGGAGGTTTTCCGTCAACTTTGAACAAGCCGTCCTCACGTTTGGCCAAAGCGGTGGCGCTGGCGTCTTTGAGCAACAGCTGGGCAATGATTTGTTGCTGAGGCACGCCCTGTTGTGCAGGGTCGATGGCGTACAAATTACCGTCTGAGCCGAACGACAACTTGAAGCCTTGCGGCACGGTGATGGGGCCGCCGTCTTGGCTTCGCACGATGTGGCCAGAGCCTGTTTCCAGGACGCCGTTGGCATTGACTTTCAAGTCGCCACGGCGGGTGAACGCCAACTCGCCGTTGCTGGCGGTCACGCCCAAGACGGTTTTGTGGTTGAGCGAGATGTCCAAGTCACGGCCCGTGACCATCAAAGGACCAGGATCCAAAATGACTTGGTCGTTCGAGTACATGCGGGGCTGCAAACGTGAGTCAAAGCCTTGCCCGACCGCTTGGTGCGGTTGCAAGGTGACTTCGAAGGTTCTTTTGAAACCCACGGTCGACACGTTGGCAATGTCGTTGGACAACTGATGTCGCCCCATGCGCTCTTCGTTGATCGCGGCCATCGCGTTAAAGGCTAAGCGGTCCATGGCACTCTTTCAGTCGGTGAATCAGTCAGTCCGCTCAGTTACGGATTTGGATGATCGTTGAGGTCAGCGAGGTGCTGGTCTCAATCGCTTTGGCGTTGGCCTGGAAGTTACGCTGCTCGGTGATCAGGTCCACCAACTCTTGCGTCAAGTCCACGTTGGCACGCTCGGTGGCGCCGGAGCGCACTGTGCCGTAACCGGCTGAACCTGCCTCACCGTACTTGGGTGTGCCTGAATCAGAGGTTTTGTAGTAGCTGGTGTCACCAATCTGGCGCAAGCCGGTGGGGTTGGAGAAGTTCACCAACACCACTTTGCCCAGGGCCTTTTGTGACCCGTTGGAGTAGCTGGCGTTGACCAAGCCATCGTCTTTGATGGCCAAACCGACCAAGTCACCTTCGGGTGCGCCGTCTTGCGACTGCGACAGCACCGCATAGGGTGAGGCGAATTGGGTCGACTTGGAGTAGTCGATGTTGATGGTCAAAGAACCTTTACCGTTTGGCAGGTACACGGTATCGAGTTGTGCGCCTTGCTTGGGTGACACCAAGTTACCTGAGGTGTCAAAGGTCAGCTCGCCTTTGTCAAAGTAAACCGGTGACCATTCGGGCAAGACATCAAAGCCTGCGGCCGTGGAAGATTCTTTGCCGAATCCGTCGATGTAGACGGTGGCGCTTTTAGAATCTTTGAACGGTGTGGGTTTGATCCAGGTGGTGGTCTTGCCGAACTTCGCATCGAGGCCGTCCAAGCCCCAACGCGCGTCGCCCGTGACCTTGATGTAGGACTCGGTCGAAGCCGTGCCTGTGGTGAACACCAAAGAGTTCTTCTTGGCGTCATACGTCACTTTCACGCCGTCTACCGTTTGGGGGGTAGAGCCATCGGCCGCAGGGCCTTGCAAGCTGTTGATGCCCGCTTGCAGCGCCTCCATGAAAGTGCCCAAGGTGTAGGTGTCTTTGGGCGGCACCACCACCGTACCGGTCACGCCGTTGACCGACACCACAAATTTGTTGTTGGTGTCATCCACGGCAAAGTTGTTGTCCACGTTCACGGCCATGGCATTGCCAGCCAGGACTGCGGGTTGTGAGCTGACACCGCGCAGGGCATCGACTTTAGAGGGCGTGACCACGTAGTTGGCGGCATCGCCCGTCATGCCCAAACCTTTGGACGCTTGGGTGGCCAAGCTGTTGGGCTTGATGCTGGTGATGGTCACACTCGATGTGTCACCGGTGGTGCCGGACTTGAACACAAACGCGCCCTTGACCGCGTCATATTCCACCTTGGCGCCAAAGCGCTGGTCGTTGATGGAGCGGTAAGAACCCGCCGAAGGAGATGGACTCAAGCCAACACCGACCGAATCGTCGTTGACGCCTTGCACCGCCGGGTTGGTCAAACCAATGGTGCTTTGGGTACTGCTGATGGTGACCTTGTCATTGCCAGCCGGTGTGAACATCAGCTTTTGCTTGACGGTGTCGTACGACACGGTGATCTTGCCTTTGTACGACGCGTTGGCATCCACAATCGATTGCACCGACTTGACCAAGTCTTCGTAGCGCATGTTGTGGCTTGCGTCACCGGCTTGCGACAAATCAATGTCCAATTTGGCCGGTGGCGTGGCGCCGCTGGCCGGGGTGAGCTGGATCGACATGGTGGGGCCCACCAAGGACGAGAAGTTGAAGGGTTTTTCATCGCCGTAAGCACGGTTGATGGCATTGGTCAATTCACCAGCAATTTGGGCCCCTGAGAGGCGCAAGTTTTTGCCCACCAAGCGCTCCAAGCCCACCGTGACCGGGTCGATCGAGTTGTCGATGTTGATCGAAAACAGGTCTTTCAAGTCATCGATACTTTTCTTACCGGCAAATGCGATGGCTGCAGGTGTGCCATTGATGGTGGGACCACCGGCCGATGCGGTGGCGCTGGCCACTGCGGTGAAACTGCCACCGGCTGGGGTTTGGTAAATATTGAGTGCTGTGGTGATGGCTGCCGCGTTGGCCGTGGTGGGGTCGAGGGCCGTGACCACCAGGGTCACACCATCGGGCAACACGCTGGCTTTGTAATACTGGGCAAACGTGGCTTCGTCATTCAAGTTTTTGGCAAACGCCGCCACGCTGGTGCCCGTGACCGTGATGGGCGCAGCATCAGGACCGAAGGTGGCCTTGAAGGGCGAACTGGCCGATGTCAATACATAACCCGCTTGACTGCGTCCATAGGGCGTGTCGTTGTTGCTGATGCTGCCAGCGGCCAAGGGCGTGCCCGCTTGCGCCACCGAAACGTCTGCCGCGATGGTGACCGAAGACACGTTGGGGTCGATGGCGGTGATTTTAAGTTTGCCGCTAGAGAAAGCCGCGGTACCGATGGCTGCAGAGGCCACCGTCTTGGTCAAAGCAGCCGTGGTGATGCTGCGGCCTGATGCATCCACAATGCTGAGGTTTGTGCCGTTCACCGACACACTGATGTCGGTCTTGCCACCGTCTTCACGGCGCAAACGCGTCTCCAACTCTGAAGCCAAGGACGACAGCGTGCCTGAGACAGGCGCCAAGTTGTCAATGTTGACCAGCTTGCCACCCAAGGTCATCGAAAAGCTGGAAAAGTCGCCGGCCGCCGGTGTGGCGCCAAAAGCCACACCCGTCAAAGTGGCCGTGGTCGGTACTTGGGCCACGTACTTGCCCCCAAAATCGGCATCGGCATTCAGCGCTTTGGCCATTGCCGCGGTGGTCAATTCGGTGGAGGCCGCCACAGGCACGGAAATGGTTTTGGGGTTGGTGGTGCCAAAGGTCAAACTCACCGAATCGGTGGTTTTGAGTGCACTGGTGTTGAGGGCATAGGTCACCGCGCTGCTGCCTTGCTTCCAAAGCAAATCTGATTTGTTCAGGTCTTGGTAGGTCGAAAAATCCACCCCGTCGTTCGAACCCGTGCCCAGGTTGATGGCACTGCCACCCGTGATGGCGGCAGGCGTAGAGGTGCGCACATCGTTCAACTGGTCGAGTGAGAACTTGTAGGTCTTTTTAGAAAAACTGCTGTTCAACGCCGCTATCTCTTCGGCACTTTTGAAATCCGCCTTGGCTTTGAGCTCGCCGTATTTGTTGACAAACATCAAGTCGCCCAATTTGTTGGTGGCTTGTTGGAGCGAGGCATCGACCAATTGGTCACCCACATACACAAAGGTTTGCCATTTGTTGTTGGGGGTGGCTTGGCTGGCGTTTTGTGTCTTGACGTAATACACGGTGGCCAAGTAGCCGTTACCGCCGCCGTCATAGACCGTCAAGGCGGTGCTCTTGTTGTAGGTGGTGGGATCGTTGCGGTTGAAGTCTGCGGTGATCACAGGTGCGTCGGCTGGAAAGTTCAAACCGAGCTGCACCTTGCTGGTTTGCATGGCCATGCCGGTGGTTTTTTGCGGAATGGTCAACACGTTCATGTCGGTCATATTGGCTTTGCCGGACGAGTCGACTGACGCTGCCATCAAACGTTGCCCCGCTGAGTTCACCACGTTGTATTGGTCGTTCATCATGAACGAGCCGTTGCGCGTGAAGATGTCTTGAAAACCGTCTTGCGATTTGAGCGGGAAGAAACCGTCGCCGCTGATGGCCAAGTCCAAGGTGTTGGACGAGAAGGTCATGTTGCCCTGACCAAATTCTTGGGTCACACGCTTGAGCGACACACCTTGACCGATGGTGGATGAGGCTTTTTGCAAAGGCGAGGTGGCAAAAATGTCGCCAAAGTCGGCCCGACTGCGCTTAAAGCCCACGGTACTCACGTTGGCAATGTTGTTGGCGGTCACACCCAATTGGGCGGTGGCGGCGTTCAAACCAGTGAGGGAGGTGTAAAAAGACATGGTGTGTTAACTCCGGTGAGAAATTTCTAAGTGCTTGATCAAGAACCGACGCGCTTGACGTTGGCCAAGTTGATGGTCTTGCCGCCATCGACTTCTAGCAACAAGGTGCCGTCGCCCGTGGACGAACTGGCCACGCTGCGCACGGTGGCATAGGTGTTGACGGTGGGCGTACTCATCTTGCCGCCACTGTTGACAGTGGCCACATAGCGGTAAGTGCCATTGGCTGCAGCGTTGCCGCCATCGGTCATGCCATCCCAAGCCAAGGTAAAGTCACCGACCGGTTGCGCACCGATGATTTGCGAGCGCACCAACACGCCTTTGTCGTTGAAGACTTGCAGCTTGATGCCGTCGGCACCGCTTGGCAGGTTGATGACGCCTTGCGCCACGGTGGTGTCGGTGACGGTGACGGGGCCATCGGGCACCGACACGGTTTTGCCAATCAATGAAGCGGCTCCCAACATGCGGTCGCCCGTCATGGCGGCAGCCATGCTTTCCATGCTGGTTTTCATGGCGGTGGTGGCTTCGAGTTGCGAGAACTGTGCAAGCTGGGCCACAAAGGCTTCGTTCTTGACAGGATCGGTGGGGTCTTGGTTGGTCAGCTGCGTGGTGAAGAGCTTGAGAAAAGCGTCTTGTCCCATACCTTTGGTTGCCGCAGCGGATTTGGTGGCATCTTGCTGCGCTTTGTATTGCGCGGTGCTCATGATGTTGCTAGGCAACGAGCTGATGCTGGAACTGGTGGTATCGATGGCCATGTTTGTTTCTCCGTCGCGCTAGGGTTTAGCTCTTGATGATGTCGATCGTGCGCGACATCAGTTGTCGGGCGGTGTTGACCACCTCGACGTTGTTTTGGTAAGACCGCGAGGCGGCCATCATGTCGACCATCTCGGACATTTCGTTCACATTGGAGTGAAAGACATAACCTTCTTTGTCGGCCAAAGGGTTGCCTGGCTCCCAGGTTTTACGAATTGGTGCTGCGTCTTCCATGATGCGGTCGACCTTGACACCGCCCACGAACTGCGCGCCTGCGTGGGTCATTTCTTCTTTCATCAAGGCTTTGAACAACGGGCGCTTGCCTCGGTAAGCCTCAACTTCGGTGCCCGCCACCGAGTTGGCGTTGGCCAAGTTGGAGGCGGTGGTGTTCATGCGGATGGACTGCGCGTTGAGCGCGGTGCCGGCAATTCCAAAGACGTTATCGAGTTGCATGGTTCATCACTCCCCGCGCATGGCTTTGCGCAGTCCGCCGATGCGGTTTTGTAAAAATTGCAAGGTGGCTTGGTAGTCTGTTGCTGCCTTACCGTATTGGGCTTGTTCCACGTTCATCTCGACGGTGTTGCCGTCGAATGAGCTGTTGAAGGGGGTGCGAAAGCGCATGCCGTTGTCGGGCGCTTCTTGAATACCGGCGAAATGTTTTTCGTTGGTGGCGGTCAAGTATTCGGTCTTGACTTCTTTCAGCATGGCTTTGAAGTCAACGTCTTGCGCTTTGTAGTTAGGCGTGTCGGCGTTGGCGATGTTGCGCGCCAGCACTTCCATACGCTGGCTTCGCACGCCCAGCGCTCTTTCATGTATTCCAAATGCGTTTGAAAAAACATCCATCGCATAACTCCAATCAGGATTGACTCCAATTCATTGACACCCGGCCTCAAGTTGTGAGGCCTCATGACGATTGGTGCAAGAGATGTGCCAAGTGTTTTTGACGCTGTTAGCGGCAATTTCTTGCCGCTGTATTGCCGCTTGTTCCTGAAGCGGCAAAGAGCGCACACGCGCTGACGATGCAAAAGCTGTGCGCGCGATCAGCGCACTTCACTCACCGCAGCTTGGGCTGCATAGGCACTCAAGCGCATGGCCTGCATGGGCGTGCGCTGTGCCACTTCAGTGCCTAAGCGTTCATTGGCGTTTTGATGCAAGCCCGCCAAGATGGAGTTGCGTGTGATGGGTGCGCGCGTGTCGCGGTTGACATGCAAATAGGCGGCTTGTTTACCTGGAATGTTCAAGCCCACGTTGGGTCGGGTTTCGTTGCGCGCGGCGGGAGTGAGCACCGTCAAGTACAGATCGTCGAGGCCAACTGGGCCAAAGTTTTTCAGACCCGTGTCTTCAAAGTATTTGCCCACCATGTCGAGTTGCTTGAGCACGCTGTGGCCCAAGATGGCTTTGGGGTTGCTGCCAAAGCCGGCGCTGGCTGCGCCTCGATCGGGTCCGTCACAAAACTGGATGATGCCGTGGCAGCTGCTGTTGCTGGCTTTGGGGTTCATGCCATCGCTTTCCATCAGGGTCAGGCGGGCAAAGTCGTCGGGCGCAAAACGGTGCTGCTCAGACAACTGAACGATTTTGTTCATCACTGCTTGTTTGTCTTGTGCAGGGATGAAGCCCTTATCAATGGCGCGGTCAATGGTTTTTTCAAGCACCGGGTTGTTGCTGCGGTCTACCCGAGACAACAACTGCACTTGGGCAGTCCCGGCCAAAGCAACGCTTGTATTGGCGTTGTTGTTGATCGAGGGGCTGGCGTTGGCTGCCATGGCTTTATTGGCCGACTGGGCTTGCAGCAAGGTGAGGTTGAGGCTGTCTAAGTTGAGACGCTGCCCCGGATGAATTAAGTTGGGGTTGCTGATGTTGTTGGCGCGCGCCACGGTTTGCGCCAAGCGCATGGCTTCGTTGTTAGAGATGTTGACGCCACGCTGGGACATTTGTTCGCGCACGATGCCAGACAGGGTTTGACCGGCTTGAACCGAGGCACTCCAGGGCGCCACGCTGGACGCCGGCGCCAAAGACCCCGACAAACTGGCTGACAAGTTGCCAGGCACCACCAATTCACCACCGGGTTGCAGTTGCGCAGCAGCCAGCGCGCGCGTGAAAGCAGGCGCTGAGCGCGCAAAGGCCAAGGGGCTGCGGGCGAGTTGCGGAAAGCCCGAGGCATCGGTGCTGGTGACCGTGGGGGTCATGGGCGGTTCAAATCGCATGGATGGCCTCTTGGTGGATCGGTTGTCAAAAGCTGGTCTCGTTCTTGCATTTGGGTGTGGGTCTGACCAAAAAGTCAAAAAAACCAACACCCGATACAAACGATCATGCAAATGCTGTGCCTAAGAAATTCCGACAGTCGCCCCGCCCTTTGGGCTCGGCGCTGGGGGTGGATGCTGGGACTTGCATGGCAGCTGTGTGCAGCGGCAAGCCCCGCCCCATCAGGCTTGGCGGGTTCTGCCTCGGTGCCAGCCACCAGTTGGGAGACCCTGCAGCAACAAGCGCTGCAATGGGCTGCGAGCTACCCCGCTTTTCAAGGAAAGACCCTGCATGTGGCAGCCTTGGATGCGCGCATCACGGTGCAAGCCTGTCAACAAAACCTGCAGTTTGACCAGCCTTTCCCCAACCAAGCCTCGGTGCGGGTGCGCTGTGCGCAACCGATGTGGCAGCTCTACATCACCCTGAATCAGGGCTCTGAGCCTGCGGTGGTGACACGCCATGGGCCCGCTGCGCCGGTCTTGCACAAAGTGTTGGTGTCTAAAGATTTACTGAAACGCGGCACGGTGATCACACCGGCCATGTTCATTGAAGCGGAAATGCCGGCAGCAGGCATGGAAAACCAATTGATGGTGGACAGCAAGTTGCTGGTCAACATGGAGTTGGTGCGTGACTTGACGCCCAACACGCCGCTGAGAACTTATGACCTCAAAAATGCCGTTTTGATCAAGCGCGGACAAGAAGTTCAGGTCACCGCCGGGCAAGGGCAGGGCTTTGTGATCACCATGCGTGCAGAATCTTTGCAAGATGGAGGCTTGGGTGAACAAATTCGCTTGAAAAACAGCGAGTCGGGTCGATCTTTAACAGGCATCGTCACGGGCCCTAATGCCGCACGATTGAGGTAAAAAGTGTTAGGTATAAAAATAAATGGAAAAAGTTCCTCAAGTTCTAGAATTTGAGGTCGATTGAGGTGTTGTGGAAAAGTTTTGACCCATCAGGGTTAAAGAAAGAGAAATCATCATGAGTGACGCTATTTCGAACTATGGACGGATGGCCCAATCGAACGCTGCAATGCGCAGCGCCATCGATAAGGTCGACAAAAAGAGCTCTTCTGCCGCTCAGGCGAAAGAAGGCGCGCCCTCTCAACCGCTGGAAAAAGCAAAAGCTGGAGCAGACAAAGTGAGCTTGAGCAACGTAGCCCAAAAGGTCATGGCTGAGCCCGACTTTGACCGCGCCAAGGTCGATGCCATCAAGCAGGCGATCAAGGACGGCAACTACCCGATCAATCCGCGTCGCATCGCCGAAAGCTTTGTGTCGTTGGAAAAAATGATCACTAGCTGAACGGTTTCTGACCGGACATGACAAGCAGCACAACGGATCAAGCGCTGGATGACAACTTGTCGACAGCCTTGGCCACGGCGAGCTCGCTGGAGCAATTGCTCGAGACTGAGTTTGATCAGTTGAAAGCGCAAAATTTGGACGCCTTTGAGGCCACCCAAAGCAGCAAAAACTCGCTCTTGCAAGAGCTGACCCGACTCGCAGGCATTGATGGCCCCGAGTCGGCTGATGCTTTGGGCCCCGCTTGGGATGGTTTCAAAGCGCAGATGATGCATTGCCGCGACTTGCACCGCCGCAATGAGGTGTTGATTCACCGAAAGATCGAAGCCATTCGTGGCGCTTTGCAAAGTCTCCAAGTCGAAGACCCCACCAGTTCGGTCGAAATCTACGACAGACTCGGAAAGTTATCGCGCGCCCACCGCGGACGCGGTTACAGCGACGCCTGATCGCGCGACTTCTCATCCCCGGGCTGCATGCCCTTGAGCCAGTAGACCCAAGCCAAGATCACGGCGACGGCGTTGAACATGTCTGGCGGAATTTCTTGTCCCACATCGAGTCGACTCAGCATGGCCAGCAAGCGCGGGTCTTCGGTGACATACACGCCTTGACGCTTGGCCTCTTGCACGATGCGCTGCGCCAACTCGCCATCGCCCTTGGCGCTGACCACCGGGGTTTTGTTGCGGCCGTATTCAAGGGCCACGGCTTCGGTGTAGGGCTTGTGGTTCATGGCGTGCTGGGGGATTAAACCCGGGTGTCGACCAGGGCGCCATGGTTGACCGGTTCGCGCATCGGCTTGCTGTCAGGACGGCGGGCATTGAAGACTTGAAAGCTGCCCATGACCAAGCCCGCAAACTCCAACTCGTAGGTCAATTCACTGGCATTGAAACGGGCCAAGGAAGCGACTTCCGGTTTGAGCGCCCACATGGTCAAGTCGACCTGCGCATCTTGACGGATGGTGGTTTTCAACCAGACCTCGCCCAAGCTTTGGCTGACGGTATGAATGTTGACCACCAAGGGGTTTTTGGGTTGCCCGGGTTTGTTGCCTTGGCGCTCAAACTGCAGCTCAATCGGTTCGGCATCGGTGAAGGGGATGACCAAGCTGAAGTTCAAATCGCCTTTGTGCAGCTCTTGCAAGGCCTTGAGTTGGGCCCCCTCCAACTCGTCGAGCGCATGCTGCAGGGTTTCTTGGTTAGCGCTTGCTTCTTGCGAATCATCTGTGGCTCGGGCATTCATAAGCAAACGCAGCAAAGCTTTGGGGTCGTCGTCCAGAGACACACCTTCGGCCAAGTTGGCCTCACCTGACTTGGTGTGTTTGAGTACCCAGCGTTTCAGGATGGGGCCTTGCAAACTGGCCATGCTCAAGCGCTGGCCTAAAAAACGCGCGAACAAGGATTCGTTGTCGCCTGCTGGCAGCAGGGCTTCGAGCACACCAGGGCGCAGCAGATTGAGCCAATTGGCAAAGCCCTCGGGTTGAAACAACAAGGTGTTCAGGCGGGAAGGTGCAGTCGCAGGGGCCGACGGGTCGTGACCCGCAAAATTGCCCGAGTGCAACAACTGCAAAGCCCATTGCCCTGTGGGCAACAACTGAGCGCGCAACTGCACCATGTCACCCTCTTTGATATATGGCGACAAGGGCAAGTTGAAAACATGTTCGTTGAGCACCAGCTTGAGCTGGTCTTGGCGCAATGCAGCGACTGCTTGCACCACTTGGCCGTCGTGCAGCCCCAAGTGGCGTGCCACGGGTGCTTCCACATAAATTTGCCGCATCTCCAGATGAACCGGCGCAATGCGCGCAATTTGATGGACGCCCTCGGGCCCGAGGATGGCCATGTCAGGGGTAGCGCACCCAGTTTTTGCGCTCGTTCATGTTGATGTCGGCGGTGGTGTAGCCACCGGGCTTGGTTGGGGCAGACGAATCAGGGGTCTTGCCCGTGAGGTATTGGCGCAACACGTCTTCGGTGCTGGGCACTTTCAGCACAGCACCCGCAATCAGCACCCGTGGGGTGGATTTGGTGAAGGCCTCAGGGTTTTGTGACATCAAAACCTGCCGCAAGATGATGGGCTTGACCGGGCTGTCACCCATGGTTTGGCGAATGACAAGGTCTAAGGTGTCGCCTGATTTGACCAGGTAGGTCTTGGACTGCGCTGCAGCAGGCAAGCTAAGGCAACTCAAGGCCACACAAGCGCCGACCAAGCCAACACGGGAGAGGACAAACAAAGTCATGAGGTTTTCCAATCGGATAGTCATCAATAGGTGTAGGGCCATGCCACCCAAGCACCTTGGAATTTTTGCGAACGCCCTGCCACTTGCTTGAGTTCAGCTTGGTAAGGCCTGACCGATTTAACTTCGGCCAAGACTGCGGCGTCAAGTGCCCCGGCTTCCAAGGCGTGCTTGGGCAAGACACGGGCGTCAGACAACATGACTTTGTCGCCCACGCGCAAACCAGATCGCCCGCCGGCATTGAGCGTCAACACGCCTGCTTCGGTTTGCGTGACTTCGATGCTGGTGGGGTCACACGAGAGCTGAATATCCAAGGCTTTACCCATGCGCACGACGGCGTTTTCAATGGCTTCACGCAGTTCACCAGCCAGCTTGGGCGTGGTCAAGGCCAAGGCAGGTGGAGAACCCATGACCACGTCTTGCGCGCTGTAGATGGCGTGCATTTGACCTGGAGCTCTTACCTGCAAGTGCAGTGTGAATACGCCAGATTCGTCGGTGGTCAAGCCCGCAGGGGGTGGCGCCACAGTGACTTGCATGTGCCACTGCACATGTTCTTCGCCATGGCTATAGCTTGAGCGCTCGTAGCTGCGGGTGTAGACCGGATCGGTCATCAAACGCCAGTGCTGGGCCTGGGTGGCGGCTTGCAACAAGCGCTGCCGCGCTAAGAACCCCGCTTGCTGGGCCGGATAACGCTGCGCTGCTTGGAGACTTGGGGACAACTCCAAAGACAACGTCATCACATGCATCAACGGGGCCTTGGCTTGAGGGGCGTTGCAGCGTGTGGGCTCAATCACCTCCGCGGCAACGGCCATGACTTGGGCTTCGGGTTCTTGCGCTTCGTCACGTCCATAGCGCGTGACCTGCAACTCGCGCACTTTGATTTCAGACGAAAAACGGTTGTATTCGCGCAGAGCGCCGTTGGTGTCCATCCAACTGGTCGCGCTGACGCGGGTATTGCTTTTCATCGCTGCTTCCACCAAGGCTTGGCGGATGGCTTGCAAGCGCTGCTCAGCGGTCAAATCGGCCGCAAACAAGGCACTGGGGATGCAGCACAGGATCAGCACGCCCGCGCGCACGGCGCGCGACCAAGTGTGCTCAGGGGCAGCGAGGTGTGTCATGGCTGAGAGCTTCGTAGGCGCGCTCAACGGCGTTTGCTGTTCAAGTGCGCCACGTACAGAGCGCGCAAGTCGTTGACGAGGTTTCGGTCCAAGGACATGGTGGTTTCGTAGGTGTCGTCGCCTACGGGCGTGATGCTGACCAAGACAGCACCATAGACCACGCCTTCGACACGGGCGCGGAAGGTGTCGCTCATCACGGTCATGTCGGCCACGGTGGTGCTGGCATCGAGTTGCTGGCCATAGACCTGCTCGGTCAAGGCACGGTAGGCGTCGAGCTTGGAGGCACGGATGGCCAACAAACGTTGTTGCGCTGGGTTGCGGTGGTTTTGAATGCTGATGACGGCATAGCCCGTGGCCAACAGCGTGTCGCGCTTCTCGGACATGGGGGTGATCATGGACGCGGGCTCAGGCGCCCTGCGCTCGGCAGCCGCAGCGGGTGCAAGCTCTTTGGGTTCGCTGTCCGGGCTGAGCTTGAAATACGAGCATCCACCCAATTGCAAAGCTGCCGCAATCAGCGTGATAGAGAAGAAGCGTTTCATGTCGTTGTCCTTGAATGGGTCTCCCACACGATTCGGCACCAAGCATGGCATCTTTAACCAAACGCCCAGATGAATACTTTTTCTGTCTTGTGCAAAAAACCCAGATTCCGACAATGCACTGTAGGAATTTTTGACATGAAACCCCTCCCCCATTTCATTGGCTCTAGCGAGTCGGCCCAAGCTTTGCGCGGCTTGGTCGCGACCATGGCCAACTCGAATGCGACGGTGATGATCACCGGTGAGAGTGGCACCGGCAAGGAGTTGTTGGCGCGCTTGCTGCACGACCAATCGAACCGCTGCGGCGCGAACTTTGTACCTATCAATTGCGCCGCAATACCCAAAGACCTCCTCGAAAGTGAACTCTTTGGCCACCGCAAAGGCGCCTTCACAGGCGCAGTGGCAGACCGCATAGGCCGCTTTGAATTGGCTCATGGCGGCACGATTTTCTTAGATGAAATTGGCGACATGTCGCTGGACATGCAGGTCAAATTGCTACGCGTGTTGCAAGAGCGCACGGTCGACCCGATTGGTGGAACCCGACAGGTGCAGGTCGATGTGCGTGTCATTGCCGCAACACATCGCGATTTAGAGACAGAAATTTCTGCCGGTCGGTTTCGCGAAGATTTGTACTATCGTTTGAATGTCTTGCCAATGGTGACGCCGCCTTTGCGCGAACGTCCGGCCGATGTGACCGAGTTGTTGGGCTTTTTTGCGCAGAAGTTTGTCAATTTTGGACAACCCCCGATTCGCTTCAAACCTGACTTCATGGCGGCTTTGCAGAAGTATCCCTGGCCGGGCAATGTGCGCGAACTCTCGAATTTGGTGGACCGTTTCAGCACCTTGTACGCAGGACAAGATTTGGATTTGCGGGCGATTCCCCCGACCTTGCTGCCCAAGGGTTTGATCAGCGCGCAAGCCGAGTTGCAAGCCCAAGCACCTTTGCTGGCTAAATTAGAAATGACCCCACCGCCCGAGGTCTTGGCGGAGATGCAAGACCAGCCAGAGCCCGAAGACAATGATGTGGAAAGCATCATCATGTTGGCTCAAGGTATGCCGCACTTGCCACCCGAGGGAATGTCGCTCAAGGAGCGCATGGCCCAGATCGAGCGCAGCATCATTGAGCAGGCCTTGGACCGCAATTCGGGCAATGTGTCCCGCACGGCCAAGCTATTGAACCTGCAACGCACCACCTTGATTGAAAAAATCAACAAGTACGAGTTGCGTTCGGCCTAAAAAATCAATCTTGGTCGTTGTAGAGCACCGTGATGCTCATGCGACGGTTGCGCGGATCGCGTGGGTCTTTGGGATTGAAGGGGTCGGTATCGGCCACGCCTTCGATTCGGGCGAAGCGACTCTCTTTGATGCCACTCTTTTCTAACAAAGCACGGGTCACTTCGGCACGTTCAGCAGACAACGACCAGTTGTTGCGTCCTTCTTTGTTTTGGAAAGGCACGCTGTCGGTGTGACCACGGATGGCAATTTTGTTGGGCATTTCTGCCAACGAGGCGGCGATTTCGGAGATCAAACTCGACGCTTTACCTTGCATGCTCATGCCACCACTGGGGAACATGGCGAAGTCTGCTTTGTCGATGATTTCGATGCGCAAGCCTTGTTTGTCACGTGTGACCGAAACCTGGTCTTTCAAACCACCAAGTTTTTTGTTTTCAGACAGCTTTTGTTCGATTTCTTTTTCTAGTTTGTCAAAGTCGGCTTTTTCTTGCGCGGCAGCGATTTCTTTTTTCTGCTCAGGCGTGAGTTTGTCGGGGTCTGAGTAAGGGTTGTTGTTTTCTTGGCCCGGGTCAGTGCTGGGGTTGGGCCCGCCCTCGGAACGAGGGGTCAAGCGCTCAAGCAACGCAGTTTGTTTGGCAGCAAACGGGAAACCATCCGGATCGATGATGGATCGTCCACCCAACACACCATTGGAGCCGGCGAGTTGTCCAATGGCGACCAAGCTTTGTGAGGTGGGCTTGAAGTAGTCGGCAATGCTTTTGCGTTGGTCTTCGTTGGAGGCGCCCAACAGCCACATCAACAAGAAGAACGCCATCATGGCGGTCATCATGTCGGCCAACGCAATTTTCCAAGCGCCGCCGTGGGCACCACCGTGACCATCGTCAATGATTTTTTTGATGATGATGACCGGCGCGGGCGCGGCTGCCGCAGCGGCTGCCGCAGCAGCTTCGGCCGCAGCCTTTTCGGCTTCGGCCGCTGCAGCGGCCTCAGCGGCGAGGGCTGCTTCGTCTTTTTCGTCAGCCATTATTTCCTCAGCGCATCAAAGACTTCACCAAACGAGGGCTGGTTGTCGTGGCTGATGCACACACGTCCGGCCTCAATGATCAAAGGCACAGGATAGCCATGCATGTTGCCGATGATGATTTGTTTGGCCACGTTGAGCACTTCACCATCTTCGTCAATGATTTGTTTGAGGCGGCTGCCAAAGGGTTCAAAAATACCGTAGGCCAAAAACACGCCCAAGAACGTACCCACCAGAGCGCCACCGATCAAGGCACCCAGCACAGGGGGGGGTTGGTCAATCGCGCCCATGGTCTTCACCACACCCAACACGCAAGCCACAATACCCAGCGCAGGCAAAGCGCCTGCCAAGGTGGCAATGGCTTCGGCGTTTTTCATTTCGGTGTGGTGGTGTAACTTGATGGAGGCGGTCATCACGTCTTCTACCGCGTAGGGGCTCAAGGTGCCTGAGGACACCACCATCAAGCGGATGGTGTCGCAGACCAAGGCCACCAAGCCGTGGTCGTGCAGCATCTTGGGACATTCACCAAAGATGGCACTGGCCTCGGGGTTTTCAACGTGGGACTCCATCGCCACCGCGCCCTCAGCCTTGAGGGTTTTCATGAGTTTAGAGATCACCGCAATGATGGCGATGTGATCGTCCTTCTTGTACATCGGACCTTTGATGACGCGTCCCATGCCAGCCCAAGCACCCTTGAAGATGCTGCCCGAGTTGCCGGTGATCATGCCGCCCACACCGGCACCGCCGATGATGAACATCTCGAAGGGAGTGGCTTTGATGATGGGCGCCAAACTGCCGCCGGCGATCACGAAACCGCCGAACACGCAAACAAACAAGACCACCAAACCAATAATTGCTGACATCTAACACTCCCTTAAGCAGGATGGCGCAGTCAGATAGGACTCTGAGTTGCGCCTTGAATTTTTCTCTAACCTGCGAGATTAACTGAAAAAGAGAGGTATTCCGCCTTGCAACGCAAAAGCACTCTCAATTCATCAAGCCCGCAGGGCGCGTGGAAGCGGGCACCAAGGAAGGAACACCTTCCCAAGCATCGCGAATCTCGCGCATCAAACCGTGGATTTCATCCAACACCACCAAATCGTTTTGGGCGTTGACATGAAACAAACGCCGGGTCACATAGCTGTACAACTCATTGAGGTTGCTGGCCAGGTCGCCGCCTTTTTCAAAATCCAAAGCACCTTGCAAACCAATCACGATGCGACTGGCACGGGCAATGGCTTTGGATTTTTCTGTGAGATTCTTATGCTGGATATGACCGCGCGCGGCCACCAAGCTCTCGAGCAAGCCATCGAACAACATTTGAATCAGTTGCACATTGTTGGCCGAGGACACGCCGCTGGTGACTTTGACATCACCGTAACTCTGGATGGCTCGTTGATTGGCTCGCATGGGATCTAACTCCTGTGTTTCTTACTTGACACAGGCAGTATCGGTTGCGAGGGAGGAAACTTAAGGTTCATGGCAGTGGTGGCAGCAGTTTATTAGGCCGCAACAGGCTGAACTGGCGCCAGGTTGGCCTCAATCACTTGGGCATCTTCTTGAGCGGCCAAATCTTGCCTCTGCTGCTCTTCGTATTCTTGGGCATGCTCACGTCCTTGAGCCAATTCCTCGGGTTGCAGGGCATCCAGATCAGACAATGTTTCCTCCAACACCTCGACCTGCGCCGATTGATCGGTGATGGCCAGTGTGTCGGCCGGCGTTTCTTCCTCAGGTTCAGTCGGTGACAGCAACAATTCAGAGTACGGCACATCGAGTGTGACCCCTGCGCGCTGATAAAGCATGCTGGTGACGCTGTCGAGTGTTTGCTGCAAGCGCGCCAGCACGTCCGGGTTGGGGTCTTTGGCATAACTGCCACCAAACTCAACCCCGGTGCGAAAAATACTGCCCAAGTGCTGCGGTGGCAACCACGACTGCACATGGCCACGCACGGTGACAATTTCGCGCTGGGAGCTAGGCGTTTTGGGTTCACTTTCGCTGGCTTCATCCACGCCGTCTTTGAACGTGGCGCTGATGTGCTCACGCAAAATGGGTTCATAGTGTGGACGCAAAGAATCTAGCAAGCTGCTATCAAAGCCTTCCACGGCTTTGCCATTCATGGCATCCCACATTTTTTTACCCTCTAGCCCGGCAAACAACAAGTCACCCGCGGGCTCAGGAGCAGGCTCAGGAGGCGCTTCGGGCTTGGGCGGTTCGTAGATTTGCGCCAGGTGGTTGACTTTGTCAATCAAGTACAAGGTCAAGATCACCAAGAGCAACAACACCCACGAGATCATGTTCATCATGAAGTTGCTCATGCATGTCTCCTCATGGCGGGTTTATCCGACTCCCCCCCGTCTACTTTCAAGGTGCTGCGTAATTTTTTGACCACAGAAGACAGGATTTGACTCACCCGAGATTCGCTCACCCCTAGGGTTTCGCCAATCTCTTTGAGGTTGAACTCTTCCACGTAGTAGAGTTGCATCACAAGCTGCTCACGCTCTGGCAAATCAGCGATGGCATCGGTGACCGCGTTCATGAACTCGGCCTCTTCAACGATCACGTCCGGTTGTTGCGACGAGTCGTCGGCAATGCCCATGACTTCTTCTGTCACCACTTCCATGGAGTAGGTCTCAAAGCGTTTGGCTTTGCCGCGTTCTTTGTGAAACTCTTCCAGGTCTTTGCCCATGTAGTCGGCAATTTCAGCCTGGGTGGGCGTGCGACCCAACTCGGCGGCCAAGGTATGAATGCTTTCGTTGTGCGATTTATTAAAGGCCACCGCAGAACGCGGCAAGAACGACAAGCGACGTACCTCGTCAAGCATGGCGCCACGCACACGGCTGTGGGCAAAGTTTTCAAACTCCACCCCTTTGACCGGGTCAAAAGCACGCGAGGCTTCGAGCAAGCCGATCATGCCGACTTGAATCAGCTCATCGAGTTCCATGAAGGCCGGAATGCGGGCTTTGAGGTGCAACGCCACGCGCTTGACCAGCCCCAAATGGGCCATGACCAAGTCCTCGCCTTTGGGCTTGCAGGATTCGTACATTTGTACGGGAGAGAGAACTTTCATGCGTTTGTCGGACTGTGTTGAATCAGCCGCTCCATGAAAAATTGCATGCCACCGGAAGGGTGGTCCAAGGCGCGCAAGTTGGTGCAGGCTTCCGCCAAACGCCTGTAATCACGCGATGCGCCTGACCCTGGCGCCAACTCCAGCACCGACTGGTACTTTTTGAGGGCGCGCAAGACCATTTCGTCTTCTTCGATGGAGGTCAGGTAGTGCACCGGTGCACCCAAGAACCGAACACACACATCGTTGAGTTTTTTGTACAGTTTCCAGCCTTCAGACTGGGTGTGGACCATGTTGGGCAGCAAATAGATCTCATCGAGTTCCATTTCTTTGCTCAAAATTTTGATGGTGCCGTAGGCGTCGGCAATGGATGAGGGATCGTCTTTGACAACAATGAAGCGCCGTTGGCAGGCTGCCAAGAAGGACAACACCGAAGGGGAAATTCCTGCGGCCACGTCGACGATCAGGTAGTCCACGTCGTCGGCCAAAACGCTGAACGACTGCACGATGCTGGCCGCTTGCAACTGGCTCAAGGCCGCCAGTTCTTGCATGCCTGATGCTCCTGGAATGAGTTTGACACCTTGGCGTGTGGTGACCATGATTTCTGCCAAGGTTTTATGCCCCGACAAAAAGTGTCCCAGGTTGTATTCAGCACGCGCACCGAGAGCGATTTGGGCATTGGCCAGCCCCAAATCGGCATCGAACAGCATGACACTGTGGCCCATTTGGCTCAGCGCTACCGCCAGATTGATCGAGGTGGTGGTTTTACCCACACCGCCTTTGCCACTGGCAATGCCGATGACTTCCGTTTGTCGTGTTTTACTCATGGGACATACCTGTGGTTTCGGTGTTGAACTTGGCTTGGACTTGCGACAGCTTGGCGACTGCCAAGGCATTGAGGGCGTTGTCACGTGCGCTGGGAGGTGAGATCTCT
This sequence comes from uncultured Burkholderiales bacterium, assembly GCA_903845315.1. The sequence continues at coordinate 2,013 of CAIMWY010000027.1, read as the reverse complement.
TGGGCTGGCATGGCTTCTAGGGGCAAGTTCTCAAGCGCGCGTTGCACCAAGTCGCCCAAGGCCACGTCTTGCATCAAGTCTGCCGTGCGGTCGCCGCGACTGGCCACAGACACGCCCAGTGTTTTGTCGGTCAAAAACTGAAGCAGTGCCCAAGGTTGGTTGGCTTCGTCGAGTTTGCTCAGCATCAGGCTGGTCCAGTGGTTGGCGGTGTTGGCAAACACCCGGCGCAAGGTGGCCGCGGAAGCGTCCACGGGCACCACCGCATGGCATTGCGCATGGCAGTTCAAGGCGCGGATTTCGTTCAAACGTTCGTCCATTTGAACGCCGGATGTGTCAACGAGCACCAATTGGCGGTCGGCGTGTTCTTCCAGCAGCAGTTTGAGGGTGGCTGCGTTGGTCGCGCGAAAACAATCCACACCCGACTGCGCACTGAGCAACTGGGTTTGGTTCCAAGCGCCTGCACGTTGGTCATGAAAGCTGATGACCATGACTTTTTCGCTGCCATGAAGCAACGCTGCGTTTTGTGCCAAGCGGGCCACCATGAGTGACTTGCCAGCACCCGAAGGGCCAGCCAAGACATGCACGCCATGGGTGGGGGTGGCAGCTTGCTCTTGCTCGATGGCATGGCTGAGTTGGCGTTGCAAAGCACCCAAGGCATCGACCAAGTTGTCGTGGTCTTTGATGCTATCGATCAACAAAGCGCGCAAGGCCACCGGAATGGGGGCATCGTTGAGCGCATCACGCAAAGGCATGAGGGCGGGCGCGAGTGGCATGCCACCTTGCCAAGCCGACATTTGCTGGCTGAGTTTGAATTCACGACGCAAGGAGTTGAGTTCTTCACGGACCAAGGCCACGATTTCTCTGCCGCGCAAGGTGTCGTGTTCTTCGGCATGGCGAACTTCTGCTTCAGGTGCTGCGTGGTTGGCTGTGCGGGCCGAGGCCTTGGGTTTGCTGTTGGTGGCAGCTTTGGTGGCAGGCACTTCGACGATGGTTTTGGCCACTTGGGTAGCTTGACGCTGACGCGAGCTGCGCTTGTTGTGCTCCAAGGTCTGGCCCAACAAAACGTCAAATTTAGGCGTCGGCTTGAGGCTGTGAGGACGCGCGTAATCGGTCTTCACAAACGGATCGGCTTCCTCTGGAGTCAGAGGTTCGAGATCGACCGCCACGATCAACTCAGTCAAGTCATTGACTTGACTGGTGGAAATGACCATCACATCAGGGCCGTACTGGGCCACCGCCTTTTCGTTGGCGGAACGTGCATCGCGGGCAAGGATTCGTTTGAGTTCCATGTGTCAGCTCACTCAGTCTTTGAAGTTGTTATGTCGGTCAAGGGTTAATGGGCTTTGGCGTCCACCGTGTGGATCACTTTCACGGCCTGGTCATCTGGGATTTCGCTGTAAGACAGCACAGTCAAATCGTTCACGCGGAATCGTGCGGCTTTGGACAGCCAACCACGAATCACGGGGGACACCACCAACACAGCGGGATGTCCCATGTCTTCCACGGTTCGCGCGCCATCGCGCAAACCGGCAAATAAGTTTTCGGCCAAGCTCGGCTCCATCACCACGGGCTGGCCGGGTTGGCTTTGTTGCAACACGTTGTGCAACAGCTGTTCCAAGGAAGGATCCAAGGTCATGACTTGCAAACCACTGTCGCTGTCGACCAAGCTTTGCATGATCATGCGGCCGAGTTTGGGGCGAACCATGGCGGTGAGCTGTTCTGGGTCTTGGGTGCGGGCGCTGGCCTCAGTCAGGGCTTCGGCGATGGTGCGCATGTCGCGAATTGACACCGATTCGGCCAAGAGGTTTTGCAGGGTGCGGGTCAAGATGCCCAAAGATAATTTGCCAGGCACCAGGTCTTCCACAATCTTGGGCGACTTGGCGGCTAATTTGTCGAGCAGTTGTTGGGTTTCGTCATGGCTCAACATTTCAGAGGCGTTTTCACGCAACACTTTATTGAGGTGGGTCGAAATGGCGGTCGCAGCGTCGACCACGGTGTAGCCCAAGGTGCGGG
>CAIMWY010000026.1 GCA_903845315.1 uncultured Burkholderiales bacterium | reverse complement strand
GGCGCCATCGCTGCTGGCGCCAGCGTGGCCATCATGCCGCGCTTCTCAGCCTCGGCCTTTTGGGAACAAGCCAGCAAGGCCGAGGCCACCGTGGTCAACCTGATCGAAGCGGCTTGCAACATCTTGAAAGCTCGCCCCAGAAGCGAGTTCCGAGCCGACCACCAGCTGCGCTGTGCCTACGGCGTGCGGCACAGTGCGCAGCAAGCGTTTCGCGAAGAGTTTCACGTGCCCTACTTTGTCAGCGGCTTTGGCATGACCGAAATACCGGGGGTGACCTGCAGTCCGTTTGAAGGCCCCCACAAGCCCGGCACCATGGGACCTGTGGGCCGTCATCCTGACCCCATGCTCCCCTGGGCAGAGTGCCGCGTGGTTGACGAACAGGGACAACCCGTGACACCCGACACGGTGGGAGAGTTGATCGTGCGCACCCCCACCTTGATGCAAGGCTATTTTCGAGACCCAGAGCAAACCGACAGCGCGTTTCGCGAGGGCTGGTTTTTGACCGGCGACTTGGTGCGCTGCGACGAGGATGGCTACTACACCTTTGTCTCACGCAAGAAAGACATCATCCGGCGTCGCGGTGAAAACATTGCAGGCGCCGAGCTGGACCGTGTGATTGGCGAGCACCCTGGGGTGGCCGAGGTGGCCGCCATTGCCGTGCCCGCCGAGCTGGGCGAAGACGACATCTTGGTGGCTGTGGTGGCCAAAGCGGGTCAACCCCTGAGCGCGCACGACATTGGCCAATGGTGTGCCCAGCGCTTATCCGCCATCAAAGTGCCGCGCTATGTGATTTTTTTAGACCAGTTGCCGCACACCCCCACCCACAAGATTGCCAAAGCCAGTTTGCGGGCCGATGCGAGCTTGGTGTCACGCGCTGTCGACTTAACCCAGGTGTGAGTCCATTTCTAAATTAGTTGCAAAAGTCCACGAATTGGTTTAAATTGTCAACGATTTCAAAAACGTCGACACCGCCCTGATGGACCACTTTCACACCCGCGCCACGCAGCTGCTCAAGATCCGCTACCCCATCCTTCAAGCGGGCATGAGTTGGGCGTCGTCAAGCGCGGCCTTGCCTGCGGCAGTGTCCAATGCGGGCGGCCTGGGCGTGCTGGCCGCTGGGCCTTTGTATGTGAATGACTTCACCCGCGTCCTAGACCAACTCTGCGCAGCCACCACGCAGCCTTTCGGCGTGAACATTCCCTTGTACCGTCCGCAGGCCGCAGAACTGCTGGATGTCATGCACGCACGCCGCGTCCCCGTGGTCATTGCGTCGCAAGGCGGACCCAAAGCCCATCTGGCTCGTTTCCATGACATTGGCAGCGTCTGGATTCAAGTGGTCTCCACCTTAGAGCACGCACGCAAAGCCCAAGACGCGGGCGTCGACGCCATCGTGGTGGTGGGCACCGAAGCCGGCGGCCACCCACCCGGCAACGAAGTCAGCACCATGGTCACCGTGCGGCGCGTGCTACAAGACATTTCGATCCCGGTCATCGCCGGCGGTGGCGTCGCCGATGGCTGGGGCATTGCAGCCTTGCTGGCTTTGGGCGCTGAAGCGGTTCAGCTGGGCACCCGGTTTCTATTGACCGACGAAGCCACGGTTCACGCCGCCTACAAAAATGCCGTGCTGGCAGCCGACGTGGCCGACACGGTGTTGATTGGCAAACGCCACGGCCTGCCCGTGCGCGGGCTGCGCAATCAATTTGCAGAAAAAATCTTTGAAGCCGAAGACCAACACCTGGGCGACGAGGCCTATGACGCGCTGTTCAAGAGCAGCACGCTCAAACAGGCCGCCCTGGAAGGCAACGTCGACTGGGGCAAAGTCGAAGCCGGGCAGTCCGCGGGCTTGGTGCACCAGATTCAACCCGCCGCCCAAGTCATGCATGAGCTGATCCATGAACTGGACATGGCCACACGCCGCATCCACCACATGTGCAGCAACCCCTCTTAACTTTGTCTGACGAACCCGTATGAATCTATTGCTTTCTGAAAACCACGGTCCTGTGCGCGTGCTGACGCTGAATCGCCCAGACAAACACAATGCGCTCAACACCTTGCTAACCCAGCAACTGCTTGACGCCTTGCGTGCCACCGAACATGACGACAGCGTCCATGCGGTGGTGCTGACGGGCGCCGGTAAATCGTTTTGCGCCGGGGCAGACACCAGCGAGTTTTCCAGCCTGGTCCCCGACGACCCACAAGCCGTGGTGCGCCGCGCCGACTTGACCACCGCCTTGCACCTGAGCTTTTCCCAACTCTCCAAACCCGTCATCTCTGCCGTGCACGGCAACGCCTTGGGCGGCGGTGCAGGCTTGGCCATTGCCTGCGACATGGTGGTGATGGCCGAGGATGTGAAATTCGGTTACCCCGAACTGCAGCACGGCATCGTGGCGGCGGTGGTGCTGGCCAACTTGGTGCGGCAAGTCGGCGCCAAGCACGCG
>CAIMWY010000025.1 GCA_903845315.1 uncultured Burkholderiales bacterium | reverse complement strand
TCGAAGTTCAGGTTGCCGTTGTTGTTCACACCACCATTGATGGTCGTAGCAGGGCTTGTGCTGCCGGTGCTGATGTTAAAACCCATATTGACGTTGTTCGATGAGTTGCGGCGTGCATTGGTGCCAATGTCTTTGCTGGCACGTGTGGTTTCGTTGAGCAACACGGTCAACGTGTCGCCCACACGAACAGCGCGGCGTTCCTCAAACAAGCCACGAAAAACGGCTGGATTGACCTGCGCTGCAGGAACCAAGGAGCCCTTGCTGGCATTCGCGGTTTGCAGCGCCAAAGGTTTGGCTGAAGTTTCACCGCTGACCAGCGCCGTCTTAGAGGCCGAGGGCAATTCAGCACAGCCCGCCAACACCGCGAGCACCGTCATGAGCAATGCAATTTTTTTCATCACAGTTGTCCCAGTTTCTGGAGAATCTGATCGGATGCCGAAACCGACTTGGCTGTGATTTCGTAGGCTCGCTGGGCCGCAATCAAGGAGACCAACTCTTCGGCCACGTTGACATTGGACTGCTCGGTGTAGAACTGGCTGATGGTGCCCATGCCCGCCTGACCAGCAATGCCAGAAATGGGCTCGCCCGATGAAGCTGTCTGGTAATACAAACCACCGCCACCTGTGGCCAAGCCCGTTGAGTTGACAAAGTTGACCATGGCTATTTGATCAGCCTGGGTCGACACACTGGCGTCTGCCATGGTGTAGGTGACCGTGCCGTCGGATCCGATCACCATCGATGTGGCGTTTTGAGGAATTTGAATACCCGTGGCGTTGGCGCCAGTCGAGCCGATGCTGTTTTGTCCCAACAGCACATTGCCGGCGGCTGTCACAACCTGCCCTTTGTCATTGCGCATGAAGTTGCCAGCGCGGGTGTAGGCCACACCGTTGGGCGTGGATACGGCAAAAAAACCATTGCCATTGATGGCCAAGTCCAAGGGGTTTTGACTTTGCACCAATGAGCCTGCACTGCTGATGCGCTGCGTGGCTACAATGCGTGCGCCGTTACCGGCTTGCAAACCGGCGGGCAAATAACTGCCTGAGTCTTCGTTCAAACCGGGGCTGCGCAAATTTTGATACAGCAAGTCCTCGAAAACTGGACGAACGCGTTTGTACGCGGTCGTTGACACGTTGGCCAGGTTGTTGGAAATCGTGTCCAGGCTGGTCTGCTGTGCATCCATGCCGGTTTTTGCAATCCAAAGTGATCTCAACATTTTCTTACTCCTTCATTTCACGGACCATCAGGTCCTGGACAAGGACATCAAGGTCCCTGCAGTTTTTGAATTTTGCTCAGCCACTTGAACCAAACGAATGTTCAAGTCAAACAAGCGGTTTTGCGCAATCATCTGCACCATGGCCTGCGCAGCACTCACGTTGCTGCCCTCTAACGATGCGGGAACCAAACGAACATCTTCATCTGCTGACAAGTCTTGAGTCGAAGCGAACGAGCCATCGTCCTGCCGCTGCAGGGTGTGAGGCATGGGGTTGACCAACTTCAGGCGCGCCACTGGGGTGTCCAGCATTTGCCCAGGGAAAGTTGCAGTCACTGTGCCGTTGGGCTGAATCACCACGTCTTTGCTGCCTTGCGGAATTTGAATCGATTGGCCTTGCTCGTCCAGAACATGCAAACCTGCCGAATTGATCAAAAAACCTTGCTCGTCCAAATGGAACCTGCCTGAACGGGTGTAGACCTCTTGGCCATCTTTGTTTTGCAGTGCAAACATGCCTTGATCTTGAATGGCCACGTCCAGCGGATTGCCTGTGGCAGAGATCGCACCGGGCGTCCAATCTGCGCCGGGTGTGGAGTCCACCACAAAAGCGCGCGAGTCTGAACTTCCACCTGTGACCGGCACAGCCCTAAACGACGAGAGCATTTCACGAAAACCTGGCGTTTGCAGATTGGCCATGTTGTGCGATGTCGTGGCCAACTGCCCCATGGCATGCTTGGCACCAGTCATTGCAGTGAATACAAAACGGTCAATCATGGCTCAGTACAGGTTCGGTTGAATGGGCTGGTGAATGGCGAATTAGCCAATCATTTGCATCGTGTCACGCATGGTCTGATCAAAGGCCTTCATGGCCTGTGCGTTAGCGCTGTAAGAGCGCTGCAGCACCATCAAGCGCACCAACTCATTGGCCAAGTCCACGTTAGACGACTCCAAGGCTTGCGATTTGATTTCACCAAAGATGCCGGTGCCAGCACGTCCCACCGTCACGCCCTCACCCAATTGCTCAGTGCCCGTCTTTGCGTTGGCTGCGAATGCGTTCTTGCCTACCGAGGTCAAATTCTCACCGTCGTTAAAGTTGACCAAGGCCACTTGACCGACATACTGCTGCTTGCCTGAGCCATAAACACCCACAATGCGGCCTTCATTGTCAACAGAGACACTGGTCAAGCTGGCCAAAGCCTCACCATCTTGCGTGCTGTTAGTGACCTGAAAAGGGCCCGCTACCAAACTGGTGTCTGACAAGTCCAACTTGAACAACAGGTCGGTGTTCCCACCCGCCTGGTTCGTCAGGCGACTCGACAGGGTGGTCACTGACTGAAACAAGGGCGTGCCTGAGACGGCATCTGTCACCAATGAGTCGATGTTGTGCCCACCAATGAAGTTGAGTTTGGCCACCGCGTTGTAGCCTGTGACCCCTGGGGTTGCAGGCGTGATTTTTCGATCCGAGAAGGTGGATGCATCTTGGTAGTCGTAGAACTTGTTGTCTATGGATGCAAACACCTCGACCTGCGCCATGGCGCTGGTCAGAATTTCGAGCGAAGCATTCTTATTGGTCGCACCCGATAAGGTAATTTCAGTGCCGTCGGGCGTGATCAACGTCAAGTCCAGCGGGTGCTTGAACACTGCGGAGGCAGGGGTTGTTGTGCTGTAAACACTGCTAG
>CAIMWY010000024.1 GCA_903845315.1 uncultured Burkholderiales bacterium | reverse complement strand
GTGGTCGCGTTGGATCACACCGCGTGTGCCCTCAATCACCAACAAACGTTTTGACACGCGCTTTTTCGTGGCGGTGCTGCCAGAGCTTCAAGAACCGGTCCACGACAACGTGGAAGCCATTGACAGCGTATGGCTGACGCCACGCGAAGCCTTGACCCGCTATTGGAATCGCGAGTTGGTGTTTGCCCCGCCACAAATCATGACCTTGGTTGGACTGGTGCCTTTCAGCAGCGCAGGTCAAGTGCTGCAACACATGAAGCACCGTGCACCGCCCTTGGTCGAGCCCCAACCGTTTGACCATGAGGGCGTGCGCCACATTGCCTACCCGGGGGACGACAAACACACCCGTTCTGACCGCGCCATGATTGGCCCAACTCGTTTGCAGTTCACCCATGGTCGGTTTGAACCTGCAGGCGGATTGGCCGCTTTGCTCAATCCCTGACCCATGACCTCACTTCCACACGCGTTTCAGTTGAATGGCAAAAAAGGTTTGGTGCTGGGATTGGCCAATGAACACAGCATTGCCTGGGGTTGTGCGCAACAAGCCCATGCCATGGGTGCGGAGTTGGTGACCTCGTGCCTGAATGACAAAGCCCGTCCGTTTGTCGAACCCCTCACGCAAGCCCTTGGACTCGATTTGCAAACCTGCAACATCGAAACCCCCGACGAGCTGGCCCATTTGGTGTCTTACGCCGCAGGCAAATTGGGGCGCTTGGACTTTGGATTCACTCCATCGCATGGGCGCCTTTGCAAGATTTGCATGGACGAGTGGTGGACAGCTCCAGCGTGGGCTTTGCCCGCGCCATGGAGGTGTCGTGTCATTCGTTTGCTACGTTGGCACAGTTGTGTGCGCCGCACATGACGACCGGCGGCAGCATGGTGACCATGACATATCTGGGTGCCGACGAAGCCGTACCGCACTACGGCTTGATGGGGCCGGTCAAGGCGGCCCTTGAATCCTTGGTGCGCTATATGGCGCTGGAGTTGGGCCCACAAAACATCCGCGTGCATGCGGTGTCGCCGGGGCCTATCCCTACCCGTGCAGCGTCTGGCATTGAAGCCTTTGACGCTTTGATGCAAAGCAACATCGACAAATCGCCCTTGCGCCGTTTGGTGACGCTAGAAGAAATTGCCAACCTCAGCACCTTTTTGTGCACCGATGCTGCCAGTGGCATGACCGGTCAAACCATTTATGTCGATGCGGGCAGCCACGCGGTGGCCTGAAACAGAGAACGCGCATGAACGAGATCACAGAAACCCTCAATGACCCCAACAACGAGTGGTTCGACAACTATCCCTATGACAGCATCTTGATTGGACAAGTGGCACGCAGCGTGCGCACCTTGAGCTTGGCCGACATTCAGGCCTTTGCGGCTGTGTCGGGCGACACCAACCCTGCCCACCTTGACCCCGACTATGCCAATGCCACCTTGTTCCATGGTGTGATCGGTCATGGCATGTGGGGGGGCGCTTTGATCTCGAGTTTGTTGGGCACGGTGTTTCCAGGGCCCGGCACGATTTACCTAGAGCAAAACCTGCACTTCAGTCGCCCGGTGCGAATTGGCGACACCTTGACGGTGTCGGTCACCTGCACCGCCAAGCACGACGACAAAAAAACGGTAGACCTCGACTGCTTGTTGGTCAACCAAAAGGGCGAGCGCGTTTTATATGGCGTGGCCAAGGTGATGGCGCCCACAGAAAAGCTGCGCATTGCGCGCATCCATGCACCGCACATCAGTTTGTTTGACCCCGAAGCACGTCATGCCCGATTGCTGGCTTTGGGCGCGCATCTGGAACCCGTGTTGTGCGGCGTGGTGCACCCCTGTGACGCCGACTCCTTGCAAGGCGCCATGGACGCACACCATGCCGGTCTGATTCAAGCGGTCTTGATTGCGCCTGAGCAAAAGTTGCGTGCGGTGGCCAAAGATGCCGGCATTGACATCTCTGGCGCGACCGTCATTGACGTGCCCCATAGCCATGCAGCGGCCGATATGGCGGCTCAAATGGCGGCCGATAAAAAACTCGAAGCCTTGATGAAAGGCAGTTTGCACACCGATGAGTTGATCCATGCGGTGGTCATGCAACCGGGCTTGCGCACGGGGCGTCGCATGTCGCATGTGTTTCGCTTTGAAGCGCCGATGTATCCCAAGCCGTTGTACATCACCGATGCAGCACTCAATATTTCGCCCAATCTGGCTGAGAAAGCAGACATTGTTCAAAACGCGATTTTGTTTGCGCAAATCATGGGTGTGGCCGAACCCAAGGTGGCCATATTGGCGGCGGTGGAAACGGTCAATGCCAGCATGCCTTCGACCATAGATGCGGCGGCCTTGTGCAAGATGGCCGAGCGCGGACAAATCAAAGGTGGCGTGCTGGATGGCCCCTTGGCCTTTGACAACGCGGTCTCTACCCATGCGGCTGAGATCAAGCACATCGTCTCGTCTGTGGCCGGACAAGCCGACATTTTGGTGGCGCCCGACCTAGAGTCGGGCAATATGATGGCCAAACAACTCGAGTACTTGGCGGGGGCATCAGGTTCTGGCGTGGTGTTGGGTGCGCGCGTGCCCATTGCCCTGACCAGCCGTGCCGACAGCGCCACCACACGCAGTGCGTCGGCCTTGTTGGCCAAGCTGATTGCCCACCACAACCGCTCGCACAACGCATGAGCATCTTGGCTGTCAACGCGGGTTCATCGAGCCTGAAGTTTGCGCTCTATCCGGTGCGTGCCTCGGCAGTGGCTGAAGCCGAGGTCAGTGGATGCATTGAAGGCTTAGAGCCCTGTGGCAAGCCCTGCATCAGCTGGTCGATCAAGGGCCAGCCCAAGACCGCGAACACAGTGTCTGTGGCGCCAGGTGTCGAGCCCTTTGATGCTGCTTTGAGTACGCTGAAGAATTTGTTGGCTACACGCTTTGAACATCTGAACGTGCAAGCCATGGCCCACCGTGTGGTGCATGGTGGTTCGCTGTATTGGGCCCCTGTGCATGTCACGCCCGAGGTGATGGCACAGCTGGCAACCCTGAATGCTTTAGCACCGCTGCACCAGCCACACAATTTGGCCGGCATTCGTGCGTTCGCAGAATCGTTTCCAGATGTGATGCAAGTGGCCTGCTTTGACACGGCGTTTCACCGCACCTTGTCGCCCTTGGAAACCACCTTTGCGATTGACCACCAGCTCACTGCCCGCGGTGTACGTCGCTTTGGTTTTCATGGGCTGTCGTACCAGTTTGTCAGCCAGGTGTTGCGTGATGTCTCGCCGCGTTCTGCTGGCCGTACGGTCATGGCCCACTTGGGCAATGGCGCCAGCCTGTGCGCCACCACCGCGCACCTTAGCCGCGCCACCACCATGGGTTTTTCCGCTTTGGACGGTTTGATGATGGGCTCGCGCAGCGGTGCCTTAGACCCGGGTGTGTTGCTGTATTTGATGGAGCAGGGTTGGGGACACGACGCCATCCAAAAGCTGCTCTACAAACAAAGCGGTTTGCTCGGTGTGTCAGGCGAGAGCGCCGACATGCGCACCTTACGTGCCTCGGGCTCGCCCTCGGCACTGTTGGCGATTGACTTGTTCACCCACCGCGTAGTGCGCGAGGTGGGCGCTTTGACCGCCTGTGTGGGGGGCTTGGATGTGTTGGCCTTCACCGGTGGCATTGGCGAACACGACGTGGTGCTGCGCCAACAGGTGGGCGAGGCTTTGAGTTACCTTGGCGTGTCGGTGGATGCGGCGCGCAACCTGGCCGCTTCAGGAGACGCTGTGCGCGCCATCCATGCCGAAGGCAGCGACATCGAGGTGTGGGTCATTCCTACCGATGAAGGCCGCGTGGCGGCGCAAGAGGCGCTGACCTTGATGTGAATTATTTCTCTCGCAAAGTGTTCCAAATCGCGCGCTCCGCAGCGGTCGACTTGGTTTCGCTGCGCAACAGCGCATCGATTTGATCGGCACTCTTGCCGTGCGCCATGCTGCGCAAGGCGCTGATTTGTTGCCGGTAGCGCTCCATCATCACCTCGGGGTCTAGGCCTTCGGTCACATCATGGCCCACACTGCGCATTTCTTGTCGCACCCGTTCAATGATGCGGTTGACGTCTTGCGGCGTCAGGTGCAGGCGCTCGGCTTCGGCGTCCATCACATGGCGGTCTTCGGTGGAGTAGCGGCCATCGGCAATGGCTTTGCGAAATTCGTTTTCAAAGGTTTCGCGGTCAATGCGCAATTGGTCAGTGAAGGCCGAGGCCATCAAACCGGCAGGAATAGCAAAGATGCCAATGCCGATCAGACTGATCACCACCGTCATGGCGCGACCCAAAGGGGTGACTGGCGAGATATCGCCATAGCCCACACTCGCCAGGGTGATCACGGCCCAGTACATCGAGGCGGGGATGCTTTCAAACTTATCGGGCTGTGCATCGTGTTCTAACTCGAAGCCCAAGCTCGCGGTCAAGATCACCAAGAGCAGCATCATGAAAGCCGAAGCCAGCAACACCCGGTGTTCGCGCTGTACCGCTTTGAACAAGGTGTTGAGGGTGCCGGTGTAGCGGGTGAGTTTGAGCAGCCGTGACAAACGAAACACGCGCAAGAAACGCAGGTCAAAGTTTTTGTCCAGCATCATGTCCAGAAAGAACGGTGAGATGGCCAGCAAGTCGATCAGGGCGCTGACAGTCATCATGTAACGCAACCGGCCCTTGATGGGGTGTGCATATTGCGGTAACTCGCAACAGCTGTAAACCCGTCCTAGGTATTCGATGGTGAAGATGCTGACGGTGATGACTTCAAGCAGCTTGAACTCGCCACTGAACACCGCGTGTACTTCGGCGATGGTTTCAAAAATAATGCTGAGCACCGACACCAGCACAGACAAGATGATCAGGTGGTCGATGTAGCGGTGCAAGGGGCCCGAGGTGGGCGTGGGGTGCAGCAGTGCAAACACCTTTTGGCGAACCGTTCGACCTTTGTTGTGGTGAAAGAAGAAATGGAACGCCTCGTACAGCGCGCCAATGACGTTGAATTTTTTGAGCAGCTTCATGCAGAAATCTTGCCATGGCAAGACCACAGTTCCCTGACAGAAAAAATGAATTCTTTTGCATGCATGGTCGCGCGGGTGATTGTTCTGCATAAATGTTCTATTGACAGGTCAATAGAACTGATTCACCATCGCGAACCATGAATGCCGTCATGCCCTTGCCCAAATACCATCAGGTGTACTTGGTGCTGCGTGAGCAATTGCACGAAGGCCAATTTGCGCATGGGGTGCCCGGCGAGTTGGCTTTGATGCGGCAGTTCTCGGTGGCCCGCGTCACCGTGCGGCGTGCCTTGGCACAACTCGCCCAAGAGGGCTTGATCAGCCGTGAGCCCGGGCGCGGCACCCGTTCACTGGTGCAACGCACTGCCCATCAGGTCGAGGCCACCACCCACCAAGCCCAACAAGCACGCTTGACGGGTTTGCTGGAAAACCTGGTCAGCATGGGTTTGCGCACCACGGTCAAGGTCTTGTCCGTGCAACGCCTGCCTGCACCCCATGAGGTGGCCATGGCCTTGCAATTGCCCGAAGGCGAACTGGTGCAAAAAGCCCAGCGCGTGCGCCACACCAAAGAGGGTCCGCTGTCGCACATCACCACCTGGGTGCCCGAGCGCATTGCCAGCGGCTTTGGCCGCAAAGAGTTGGCGCAAAAACCCATCCTCATGCTGCTCGAAGAGTCGGGCGTCAAGGTGGGGCGGGCCCAACAAAGCATTTCTGCCAAGCTGGCCGACGTCAGCATGGCGCAACATTTGGACATCGCCGTAGGTTCGGCGCTGCTGGCGGTGAACCGCCTGATTTATGACACCGACGACAAGCCCATCCAGTGGTTACACGGGCTGTATCGACCGGACCGTTACGAATACCAAATGCAGTTGTCTCGGGTGGGCAGCATCGATGCCAAGGTCTGGGTCAGCAAAGAGTTATCGGCCAACTTTCATTGATTTTTCAAAGG